>CAMBOY010000019.1 GCA_945869245.1 Hydrogenophaga intermedia | reverse complement strand
GCTCTCGCCCGAACCCGCCAGCGCCTTCACCCAAGGCCGCCCCACCAAGCGCGACCGCCGCGACCTGCAAGACTGGAACCAGCGCTGGAGCGCCAGCGCAGACGACTGAGCCAAACCAGGCTCAGCGACACCAGAGGTGCACACCCTGGCCACGCAGCGAACGACCCCAGTGGCGTGCGCCCCGTGCGCCGGAGTGCAGGCTTGACGCAGTCAGCCTCACGAAAGACAATGTCATGTAAATAATTAGTTGTATAAAGCACATGAGACCGCCCCCACGTCCCAATCTTTGTGAACAATGGCTACACGATTCGTTGTTGGCATTCCAGCGTTCTACGCAAAGCCAAGCCATTCCACAAGAAGACACTTTTTGCGAGCACCATGAGCAATTGTTGGCTGCTGCCTACCGTGGTAGTCAAGAGGAATGTCTCGGCGTCATCCAAGACATTGCCCCAGCGTCTAATCCACCCAATATCATTCAATTGATTTTACCCGTCGTCTACCGAATTGAACTCCATTGGCTGAATGACAGAAAAAGCTTCAGCGATACGCTGTTGGCTTTTTGGTGCCTGCAACAACTGCTGAAACACCACAACGACCGACACCAGACGCACTGGGATGCGTTTGCAAACACCCCCGCGGCACGCAACATCCTGCTGTCTCCCGCACCGGGTTGTGGACACAGTATTGGCACGCTTGCCGTGGCTGATTTTTTTCGGTCAAGCAACTGGAACACCACCGTACTGATCGATACCGATCATCGGTTAATTGTTGACACCTTGTCGTCGCACGAGTTCGACTTCGTCGGCCTGTCTGTGGGGCATGATGCGGGATTAGACGGATTGGTCGACTTTTTGCATACGTTGCGAGCACACAGCCGCAATCCCGCGCTTCAAATCCTTGTTGGCGGGAACATTTTCACCCTAGCCAAGTCTGAGTACACTTGGATTGGGGCAAACTTTGTGGCCCACAGCCCGATGGATGCATTGGCGTATTGCATGACATCGTCACCATCACAACCGCACTAAGGCACTTCATGAGCGCACACAGCCGCCCTTACCACTTTAATGTACCGGATCTATCGGCTGAGTCGGTGCGGTTGTGCATTGAAAAAACCCATGATCTGGTGTTGCTCATCAGCACGGACGGTTGCATCGCTGGTGCGTTTCAAACCCATGTGTTTGATTCGAACGATATCCATTTCTGGATCGGCCAAGCTCTGACCTCCATCGTCAGCCCCGACTCACAAATCAAAATCCCGCTGTTGCTCAACAATGACGCGTCGGTGCATGACAGTGACGCCATTTGGCGACACATCAATCTGATCGGCGCCCGCAGAAACACCATCCCGGTTCGGGCTCTCTACGCCACATTGCACAACCCGAATGAAACGATCCACTGTCTGTTTTGCCGAGATTTGCGACCAAACCAAGACATGCACAACCGCTTTGTGGCACTACAGCAAGATCTATTGCACGAAAACTCGATCCTCCAGGCCAATCTCAGGCAGAACATGCAAGGGCCCGATGCGCAACACCTGACAATTGGGTCAATCGTCAACTCCATCAAGCAGTCCAGCTATCAGCAGGTCATTCTCGATACGATCCAAAGCCTGGAAAGAGATTGTATGCGCGCTTTACTCCGTGAAGTGTCAGGCGATCACCACCGCGCCGCCACACTCGCAGGATGTACGCTGACCGATTGGTTAACCAAGGCCGCTACCCTCAAGTTGGTTGAATAACAACAATGCCCTGAAGCCTCAGAGCAGCCCACGCAGGGGGTTGCCCACCAATCCTAGGCCCGCGCCAGGGGATGCGGAGGCTGGGACACAGCGAACATGCCGATTCGTGCCCCCAAATATGCGCCCGAAATGGTCCGGCTGTAAACACACGCCATTGGACGCCCAAAAACGAAAAAGCCCCGCAGAGCGGGGCTTTTCGGGTGATTTCAGGACTTCGGTGGAAGTCCTGAAACTCATCTGTGGCGTGAGAGGGCTTCACATCATCCCCGGAAACCCGCATAAAACCTAGGCTTTGCTGGACAGTATGGCAATTTGTGCCCCCAAATGTGCCCCCACATCGCGCACGCTACCCCGGTTTTTCGGGTGGCACACATAGCCCGAGAATGGGGCGGCATATGCCGGGTGTGGCGTGTGGTGGGTTTGCGACATTTAGCCCGGTCGAGCGCCTGCAGCGGCCCAGCTGGCGCCGGTGGGGGTGGCCATGCCCACCAGGTCGACGCGCCGCAGCTGCCCGGCCGGCGCCGGTGGCGGTGGCCATGCCCACCCGGTCGAGCGCCTGCAGCTGCCCGGCCGGCGCCGGTGGCGGTGGGTATGGCCTGCGTATTCCGTAGCGGTGCGCATCGGTGCTAATCGGTGCGGTGGCGTTCCCTTAGTAGGTGGGCGCTGCATCGTTCAGGGGTACCCCCCTCCCCCCAAAACCTGCGCACACAAAAATTTACCTACACGTTCGGTTTCCGGCCTGCGAGCCCAAACTTTTAACCACCCCCCTACCCATGCCACCAAGCCCGAGCGGCAGGCTCTGCCGCCGCTTTTCCTTCGGGGGGTAACCTCAATTTACCGGAGACACCGTAGACAACCGGGAAAATCGGGTGTAAACCGTTGTCATCATTGGATTTTTTTTGTCTCCTACAGGACCGGAGACAAAGCCAAAACAACCGGAGACACCGGAGACAACCCAATCCACCACAGTGCAAGGCGGTGCGGCGCCCCTTGCCCTTGGTGCTTGGTACACGCTACAAGGCCATGCACAGCGCGAAGAATGTCCCTGCCGCGCCGCCCATCGGCGGCCCCGCTGCGCCCCTGTGGGGTGGCCATGCTCACCGGGTGGAGCGCCTGCCGCTGCCCGGCCGGCTCCCTTGGTGGTGGGGTCGTGGCGCCTATCGGGTTGAGGGCCAGCAGCTGGCCAGGTGGCACCCGTGGCGGTGGTGGCCATACCCACCAGGTCGAGCGCCTGCGCTTGGCCAGGTGCCGCCACCGCTGGCGACACTGGCGCAAGGCTCACACATCAAGCTCAAAGATCGCGGGGGCAATCCGGTAGCAGCGGGCCTTGCCGATACCGGGTAAGCGCTCCTGAACGCTCAGGCGCCCCGACTCTTTCACCGTCAGACACCCATGGTCCAACAGCACACGGGCCACCGCTTCAGCGTCAAAGCCTTGGCACATCTCAGACTTGAACACCTCAGACAACACGAAGTATTCAACCGACACGTTTTCCCCCAAGGTGGCGGGCATCTTGTCGCCGTACTCTGCCAGGTGGTCGCCGTTGGTCTTGATCGGTTCGCCCCGCTCGTTCAGCATGCGCCGCAAGCCTGCCCGGTTCAGGGTCTTGGCGCTGTGGTCATCCGCTGCCCGGTGCCACCAGGTGAAGCGCCCTTCACCGTGCGCCTCAAGGAAGCGCCGTACCTGCCGCAGCATGGCGGACACCTCGCCATTGCCGATGCCACCCCTTGCAGCAAGCCAGGCATTGAAGCATTCACGGGCGGCCCGCTCGGCTTCGCCCACTGGCCAGCCGGTCAGGCCCGCCGCCGTGGCCAGCTCACCCGCTGCGCCCACCACCGCAAACCGGGAGCCCACCCGTTCGACCTGCCCGCTTGCCGCCTCTGGCACCAACTGCAAGGTCAGGCGCTCGGCATCGCCCCGAATGCGGGCTTTCAGGCCCTCGGTGTGCCTGGCCAGCCATTCCAGCCAGGCCCGGCCCACTGCGCCATAGACTGCGCCAGCCTGCCCCGTGACATGGCGGGCAAAGTCCGCCCCGCCCTCACGGTTGTGCAACACCTCAAACGCACCCAGGCCGCGCCCGGCATCGGCCGGAATGTCCGCCATGCGCACCTCTTGCCCGGTGCGGGTGCGCTTCATGCCTTCCGCCATGTGGTCCGCCAAGCCCAATTCCCCTGCGCTCAGGAACAGCAGGCGCCAGGACAGCCGCGCCCGGGGTGTGCCCGTGCGGGTGGCTCTGGCCTTGCTCTGTTCGTTCGCCAGCATGTAGGCGCATTCGCCGGCCGTCTTTGGGTCAACCTGCGCCAGTTCGTCCAAGATCAACAGACCGTCACAGTGTTGCGCCGCGATGGCCTCCAAGGCGTTGTCGGTGGTCCGCCACCGCTGCAGGTAGGACGGGCCACCGTACACGCTGGCCGCCACCTTCAGGGCCGTGGTCTTGCCGCTTGAACTGTCGCCCCGGAAGTGAAAGCCGCCGCTTTCCACACCGGCAAAGCGCAACAGCGGCCCGGCAAAGGCCGCAGACACCGCAAAGCCCAGCCGGGAATTGCCCACACACAGGGCCGCCACACGCTGGCGCCACTGTTCGGCCGTGCCCTTCACCCTGAAGGTGTTTTCCTGTGCGCTCTCGGTCTGAAACACAATGCGCTCGGCATCATCCCCGATGGTTTCGTGTGGCAACACAAAGGCCAGGCGGTCGCCGCTGGGGTGCCAGCCCACCCGGTCGGTGCATGTGGCGTAGTCCCCAGGTTCGCGGGTCTGTATGTACTGGGTCAGCAGGTTGCGGGCGGCCGGGTTGGTGGCGATGCGTAGGCCCATGCCCAGCAGCGCCCCGCGATATTCGCCGCCGTCGGTGGCCAGCATACGGGCGGGCATGGCCCAAGTCTTGGGCCTGCCCAGCGGGTCGGCAAAGCTCAACAGGTAGCCCCACCCCTGCCCGTCTTGATCGCGGGTCAAGGCCACCACGTCCAAGCGACTGCACACCCATACGGGTTTGGTCGGTTCGCCGTCTTTGTCCACACCGTTGAAGAACACACCGGCATCGGTCACAGTGAAGCGGTCCCATTCCCGGGCGCTGGTGTCGCTGGCGCCGGGTGTGGTGGCGTTCGGTGGCTGGCCACCGTGCCCGCTGGCCCCGTTTGCCGGGGCTTGCCCTGCCTGCCCCCTTGCCTTGGTGGCGTTCGCGCTCTGTGGCTTGCTCTGTGCGGCCGTGTGGGCTTCGACAATGCCCGCCACTTGGCGCCGCACCACGTCAAGCCCTGCGCCAGCGCCTTGCCCTGCGTTGGTGTGGCTGGCCAGGTCGTTGAAGTCAGAGCCCCCAGGCGGTAAGCCCTTGGGGAACAGCGCCAGCCCCCGCACCGCCCGGGCCGCTGCCGCTGCCTTGACCCGGCCGGGGTTGGTGCCTGTCTCGCGTTCGGTGTCTTGGTCATCATCGCCACACACCACCAGCAAGGCGCCCGGGTGTTGCTGGCGCAGTGCTTTGGCCACGTGTTGCAGGTTGCCGGCGTCAAAAGCCACCGCCACCGGGTAGCCGGTGGCTTCATGCAAGGTGGCGGCCGTGGCGTAGCCCTCGGCAACCAACACCACAGGCGGGGCGCCGGCATCGCCAGCGCTGGCCAGGTCGCCCACCAGGTGCCACAGCCCCGACTTTCGCCCACCCTTCAAGAACAGCTTTTCGGGGGCGCCGCCGTCGGGCTTGAGGGGTGCGATGCGCTGCACATTCCACAGCGTGCCCGCCGCATCGCGCAAGGGCACCAACAGCCAGCCACCGGGGGCCACACGCACCCCGTGGGCTTGCACACCCTTGCGCACCAGGTAAGCGCTTTCACCGCTGGCGCTGGCCTCTGCCCACAGGGTGGCCGCCTGTTCGGCCGCTGCCGCATGGCCGGCGTCAATGCGGGCCTGTTCCTGTCGCTGGCGTTCGACCCGCTGGCGCTCACGTTCGGCAAGCTCTGCCGCCGTGGGCACGGCCGGGGCCTGCCCGGGCTTGGGCAAGGTGAAGCCATGTTCTTTGGCCAGGTTCAGCAGGGTGGCCACCGTGACACCGCCGCCCGCCTTCACGCTGCGCCAGGTCGATTGCACCGCCTTGCGGTCGTATCGGTCGGGGTCGCTGGCGCTCCATGTGTCGAACAGATCAAAGCCGGTGGCGTCGGGGTATTCGCTTTTGATGGCCATGGCCACCCGTGCCCATTCATCGCGGGGCAGGTTCGCCGGAATGAAGGCCAGGGCCTGCCGCAACAGCTCGGGGGTGATTGGGGTTTGTGTCATGTGTTCAGGTCTAGCTCTGCCTGTTGGGTGTCGGTGGCCCGTAGGACGTACAAGCCCACCCGGTTGACCGTGCCGTCTGGGTTCACGTGGTCAACCATGTGGGTGTCTATCTGGTGGCCAGCCTTGCGGAGTTCCGAAATACGGGCCGTGGGGTCGGGCGCCAGGCATTCCGCCTGCAGCTGCGCCCCGGTGGCGGGGCCTTTGCCCAGGCGTGCCAAGATCGCGGCCCGCTGCCCTGCGATACCGTTGTATGGGCGCTGTGGTGACTGCGCATCCATGGCCCGGCCTCAGTGGTAGGGCGTGTGTCCGAGTTCCTCGGAGCTGCCCGACACAAAGAACGCCATGGGCTCGGGGGCCGTGGCCGACTCAAACACCATGAAGTGAATGTGTTCGAGGGCTACCCGTAGGTAGTAGGTCCGCCCCATGTGCTCAAACGTGGCCGGCACACGCTGCGCCAGCGCATCGCCAGCGCTTTGAATCAGGCCATGCAGCGCCGGGGTGTTCTCAGCGGGCACCAGGGCTAAAGCAGGCTTTGCACGGGCCTGCGCCGCCTCCGCTGCAATCTGCGCATGCACATCGGCGCCGGCCGCTTGCTGGGCTTTTTTGCGGTTCGATGCCTTGCCCATCATTGCCCCCCGCTGGTGGTGTTGGGCTGGGCACCAACAACAGAAAGCGCCCGTTCGTCCTGCCAAGCGGCAATGTCCGATTCGCGCCAGGCCACAGCGCGGGCAGACAGGCGAACACAAGGGGGGAAGGTGCCGGCCTTCATGCCAGCGTAGATGCTGGATTTCCCGAGGCCTACCAGGCTCTCCACTTCGGGCAGGCGGAGAAGTTTTTCAGGCTTCCGGGATGGGGTGGCGGGGGCTTGCTTCATTTGCGGGGGCTCCATGTGGTTGAACATGGCCCGCAGTGTTCCGGGTTTGTCCGGTCAATCTAAGGGGCGCAATAGCGGCAAAACCCCGCAGTTAAGCCCCCGCCCTTGGGCCGTCCTTCACCTGTCGCCGCCTTTTTCCGAGCGTCCGGAGTGTGTCGCGGGGGTCGCCATCGAGGCCCGCCGCTTGCCAGAACAGGCGTACAGCCCGGACCATCTTCGAGTTTTCACCGGCGCTGAATGGCACCCCCAATTCCTGCAGGTTGCTAGTCAGGGTCAGCAGCAGCATTAGCGGGGGCGTAGGGCGTAACTGGCGCCCGTTCCTTACCTGTATTGCCTCTGTTGCCCGGTGAATGTCCGCCCGCAGTGATTGAAGCGTCGCCACTATGTCCGCAAGCCTGCCTTCTGTGGCTTCAGCAACCTCCGTGCCCTCATGAAAACCGGGGGACTTCACGGAAACAAGCCACGCCATCCGCCGATCAAGCAGCTCGGCCAGGGCAGAAATGTGGTCCATGGCGGCTCGCATTCTTGCCAGCGCTTCGGCGTTCGTTTCAGGGTCGGGGCCAGTGAAAAAATCTTCGGCTTCATCGGAGAACAGCGCCGCCATGTTTGTCCACACGAACAGCAGGCGCCGGGTCTCCCGCTCATTTCCGATGATGGCAACAAGCTCCCCCAGTTCATCCCAGCCCGATATAAGGGCAGACTGTTGCCGGGCCATGGGCCTTACCCGTTCTTCACGCTGGCCAGCGCATGCGTCTGCAGATCCTGCGCCAGCGTTTCCAGTTCTTCAATGATCGCCGCCGCCATGGTCATGACTTGGGCCGGGGTCATCTCCATAGGGTCGGACTCCCCCGGGAGTGGCGTTCCGTGCCACAAAGCCGAATCCAGCGCTTCCAGCATCGCCAAGGAAGTAAACCAGTCCAGCGCCGGTTCGTTGACTTTGCTCCCCAGCAGCGCCCGCACCCGGTCAATGCGCCGGGTGGCCGCACCCACTGCCGGCCCCCAGCGCGAAACGTGTTTGCATTCAAAGGCCATAGAGCCATCTTCCACAGCATCTACAGCCACGCGCACCGCCTGCAAGATGGCAATGGCCTGTGTGACGTCCTGCACCGCTTGCGCAGCGTCTTCGCGGGTGTAGGTGCGGCCGGTGGGCGCCAGCTCTTTTCTCATGAGGGCGGCGCACGCCTGCACCCATTCAGGGCGCACAGGTCCATCCATCTGCACCATGCGCACCAGGTCGGCAATGGGGGTGTCGGGCTGGGCTTTGTTGACGATTGCGGCGAACCGCTCCAGCCACTCCATAAAGCCCGCTTCATTCACGCACTGCAGGTCGGCAACCCGCGCCCCCGTTTGTGGGGTGCCCTTGGTGGTGTCGTTCGGTGTGTGGGCGTCCGCCCGGTCGATTACAGTTCCTTCAGCCATTCTCAAAGCTCCGTTTTGATGGTGGTCAGGCGGGGCCGGGTGGTGCAACACCCAAACCCCGCCGCCTTGGTTGCCCAGCTCATGCCGCCGCTGGGCTTGGCGGTGTTCTCGGTTCGTTCAGGCGCCCGGGTCAACGTAGGCCGCATGTAGCCGCTTGATTTCCAGCATGGCGCCCAAGTAGGCCCGCACCCAAGGCTGTATAGGCGTCTGCCCGTTTGCCCATCTTGAGGGCGTCTGTTTGGCTACCCCGGTTTTCCGGCAAAAGTCCGATTGCTTCCACCCCAGCGCAGCAAGCGCGGCCGTAAATTCCTCGGGGCTCATGGTGGCGTCAGTCACTGGTGTTTTCATGGCTTGTCATTCTAGTTGCATTTTCCCTAAAGCGTACAAATAGATGTTTTCTATACGCTCTATGTTCCACTATGCCCATTATGTAAAGTTTCTCGGGACACCCCCGGTCGGCATAGCCCGGGCCTATCAAAGCCACCGGCCGCCACTTTGCGGGGGTGAAATTGGCGCCAGGGGAAGGCCACTTCGCGCATTTTTCCGGCAAAGCCTGCACAGGTGCGGCAATGGCTGGCGCAGTGCGCAGCGGCAAAGGCGAAGCGGGGGGCGGGTTTTCTGTATGTGGAAGTGTCTCCTGTCTGTCTCCTATTTGTCTCCGGTTTGTCTCCGGTAGCCCATCGGCTGGAAACCCGCATAAATGCTCGGTTCTCGGAGTTTGTCTCCGGTGTCTCCGGTGTTTTTGCACGAAGGCAGGGGGGCGACTGTTCACACGTCTGCATCATGCGGCCCACTGGGTAAGTGGAATCACGTCCGCACCCTTGCGCAGTTTGTCCAGGTGGTCCGCCCATGCGTTCATCATGGCCCGCCGCTCGGTCAGGTAGGTGGCATGGTTGTAGGCCGCTGCCACTTGGTCGCGTTCTTGGTGCGCCAGCTGCAGCTCTATCACGTGGTGGGGGTACCCCTTTTCATGCAGGATGGTCGAAGCCACACCCCGGAAACCGTGTCCCGTCATCCGGCCGGCGTAGCCCATGCGCTTGATGGCCCCCAATATGGTGTTGTTCGACATGGGGCGTTCGTGGTCCCGCTCACCCGGGAACAGCAGCGCCCGGGCGCCCGACAAGGTGTGCAGGGCCTGCAACACCTCCACCGCTTGGGGTGCCAGGGGCACTATGTGGGGGGTGCGCATCTTCATGCGTTCGGCCGGTATGCGCCACTCCCCCGCCACCAGGTCGAACTCATCCCACCGGGCGCCGATCAGCTCCCCGGTGCGCACAAAGGTGCAAGCCATCAACTTCATGGCCAAGCGGGTGTAAGGGCTACCCGGATAGGCTTCGATCTTGCGCAGGAAGTCGGGCAGTTCTTTGGCCTCCAAGCGGGCGTAGTTCTGTTTTTGGCGCGGTTTCAGGGCGTCCGATGGCCGCACATCGGCGGCCGGGTTGCGCTCGATCAGGCCATGAGCCACCGCATAGCGCAGGATTTGGGCGCAGGTCTGAAGGGACCGCTTCGCAATATCGAGGGCGCCCCGGGCTTCGATGCCCTTTGCCATGGCCAGCAGCTGGGGGGCGGTGATACTGGCCACCGGCCGGGCACCCAGGGCGGGGAACACGTCCGCTTCCAGCCGGCGAATCACGTAATCGGCATGGCGGGCGCTTCGCGGCCCCTTCCACTGCGCCCACCACTGCCGCGCCACCCGTTCAAAGGTGGTGGCGTCTTGCATGGCCCGGGTCAGCTTGGCCTCTCGCTTGATCTGCGCCGGGTCTTCACCAATGGCCAGGGCGTCCCGGGCCTTGTCCCGGCGTTTGCGAGCCTCTGCCAATGCCACAGCGGGATAGACCCCCAGGGCCAAGCGCTTTTCTTTGCCGCCGTGCCGGTACTTCATGCGCCAGTACTTGCCACCGGCCGCCGTCACTTCCAAGTACATGCCCAGGCCATCGGCCAAACGGGCGTAGGGCTTGCCAGGGGGACAGGTGGCCCGGTCACATTCAATCTTGGTCAGGGGCATGGGGGCATTTTTGCTGGGGGCATCGGAAAACGCCGATTCGTGCCCCCAAATATGCCCCCGAAATGGTCTGGCTGTAAACACACGCCATTGGACGCCCACAAACGAAAAAGCCCCGCAGTGCGGGGCTTTTCGGGTGATTTTAGGACTTTGGTGGAAGTCCTAAAACTCATCTGTGGCGGAGTGAGAGGGATTCGAACCCTCGATGAGGCTCTACACCCCATACTCCCTTAGCAGGGGAGCACCTTCGGCCACTCGGTCATCACTCCGTAGCTCGCTATTATGCCTCAAACCGAGGTCGTATTCGACCCAGGTACAGGCAAAACATCATGCGGCGAGCGTGTCGGTGGGCTGGTCGAGGTCGAACTCGCGGTGCAGCGCGCGCACGGCCAGTTCCATGTACTTCTCGTCGATCACCACCGAGGTCTTGATTTCCGAGGTCGAGATCATCTGGATGTTGATGCCCTCGTCGCTCAGGCTCTTGAACATGCGGCTGGCCACACCGACGTGGCTGCGCATGCCGATGCCGACGATGCTGACCTTGCAAATCTTGGCGTCGCCCACCACGTCGCTGGCGCCCAGAGCTGGCACAACCTTGCTCTTGAGCAGGTCCATGGTCTTCTGGAAATCGTTGCGGTGCACGGTGAAGCTGAAGTCGGTTTTGCCCTCTTTGCTGAGGTTCTGGATGATCACATCGACCTCGATATTGGCGTCGGCCACCGAGCCCAGGATCTGGAAAGCGATGCCTGGCTTGTCGGGCACGCCCAACACGGAAATTTTGGCTTCATCGCGGTTGAAGGCAATACCGGAAACGACGGCTTGTTCCATTTCTTCGCTCTCTTCAAAAGTGATCAGGGTGCCAGAGCTGGCTTCTTCATTGAGGTCGATGTCCCAGGGCGTGAAGCTCGAGAGCACACGCAGGGGCACCTTGTATTTGCCGGCAAATTCGACCGAGCGGATCTGCAACACCTTGGAGCCCATGCTGGCCATTTCCAGCATCTCTTCAAAGCTCACGCGCTCCAGACGGCGCGCCTCAGGCACCACACGTGGGTCGGTGGTGTAGACCCCATCGACGTCGGTGTAGATCAAGCATTCGGCCGCCTTGATGGCCGCCGCCACCGCCACCGCCGAGGTGTCGCTGCCGCCACGGCCGAGCGTGGTGATATTGCCCTGCGGGTCCACACCCTGAAAGCCGGTGACGATGACCACCTTGCCCGCGTCCAAGTCGGCGCGGATGCGCGCGTCGTCGATCGACTCGATGCGGGCCTTGGTGTAGGCGTCGTTGGTTTTGATGGGCACTTGCCAGCCGCTGTAGCTGACCGCGTCCATGCCTTCGGCCTGCAGCGCAATCGCCAGCAGCGCCGACGAGGCCTGCTCGCCGGTGGCGGCCAGGGCATCCAGCTCGCGGCCGTGGGACTTGCCCGGCTTGTCCGGGGCCAGCTCTTTGGCCAGGGCCAACAGGCGGTTGGTCTCGCCGCTCATGGCGCTGGGCACCACCACCATCTGGTGGCCGGCGCGGTGCCATTTGGCCACGCGACGGGCGACATTGCGAATCCGTTCGGTCGAGCCCATCGAGGTGCCGCCGTACTTGTGAACGATCAGTGCCATTGTGTGTTGGAGGGGGGAAGAAAACGGGCCGCACAGCCACCGCCAGACGGTCCCACAACCCGGTGGGGCGCACCGGACAAAGCCTTGAATTATAAAGGTGGCAGGTAAGCCAAACGACTGCCCTCGCGCCGCACCTGCCCCGACCCAACCTTGATGGCGATGCGATGGCCCCGGGTGCGACAGTCGCGAATCTGCGCCATCAGCTCGTGCAGTTGGGCGGTGCTGGGCGTGCGGCCCGCCTCGGTCCGCAGCCAATGGCGCAAGGCGTTGGCCAGGCGCGCGTCGCTGAGCGCTTGCAGGCCGGCGATGGTGGGCGGCGATCCAGTCTGCAGCAAATCGATCTGTGCCAGCTCACCGAGCAGGCCGTCGGCTTGGGCGCAGTGGGCGGCGCTGCGCGCCACGCAGGCGACGAAGCCGGGGAATTGGGTGTCCAGCGCCGGCAGCACCGTGTGGCGCAGCCGGTTGCGGGTGTAGCGGGTGTCTTGGTTGCTGGGGTCCTCGCACCAGGCTTGACCTTGGGTCTGCAACCAAGCCCGCAGATCGGCGCTGCGCTGGGTCAGCCAGGGCCGCACAAAACGCACGCCGTGGCGATCCATCTCCACCGGCATGCCCGCCAGGCCGGACACACCCGCGCCACGCGACAGGGCCAGCAGCAGCGTCTCGGCTTGGTCGTCGGCGTGTTGGGCCAGCAGCACATGGCTCAGGCCGTGGATCTGGGCCATATCGGCCAGCGCGCGGTAGCGGGCTTGGCGGGCGGCGTCTTCGGGGCTTTCGCCCGCGCGGTGTGCTGCCGCAACCGAACGCACCCAGAGCGGCACGCCGAGTCGCATACACACATCGACCACAAAGCGCTCAAAGTCGGCCGCTGCGGCTTGCAGCCCATGATTGACGTGCAAGGCCGTGACTTGGCCCGACCAACGCTGGTGCGCCGCCAACAGCAAGGCGACCGAATCGGCGCCGCCGCTGCAGGCCACACCCAAAGGCCCCGGCAGGCCGTCACAGCTCTCCAGCGCCGCCTGCAGGCGGTCGTCAAGGCGCCATTCAGCGCTTGGCGTCGGCTTTGGTGTCGGTGAAGCGGCCATAGCTGTTGAGGCGCTCGTGGCGGCGCTCGATCAGCTCTTTGGTCTTGAGATCGGCCACCTGACGGTGGGCCTCGGCCAGCGCGCGCTTCAAAAAAGCCGCCATCTGCTTGGGGTCGCGGTGGGCGCCGCCGACCGGTTCGTTGACGATTTTGTCGACTAGGCCGAGTGCCTTCAAGCGGTGGGCGGTGATGCCCAGTGCCTCGGCCGCATCGCTGGCGCGCTCGCTGGTTTTCCACAGAATGGACGCACAGCCTTCCGGGCTGATGACCGAATACACCGAGTACTGCAACATCAGCACCTGGTCGGCCACCGCGATGGCCAGCGCACCACCCGAACCGCCTTCTCCGATGATGGTGCTGATGATGGGCACCTCCAGCTGGGCCATCTCGAAAATGTTGCGGCCAATGGCCTCGGATTGGCCACGCTCTTCGGCGTCGATGCCGGGGTAGGCGCCCGGGGTGTCGACGAAGGTGAAGACCGGCAGCTTGAATTTTTCAGCCAGCTTCATCAAGCGCAATGCCTTGCGGTAGCCCTCGGGCTTGGTCATGCCAAAGTTGCGCAGACCGCGCTCTTTTGTGTCGCGGCCTGTTTGGTGGCCAATCACCATGCAGGGCTGGCCATTGAAGCGCGCCAGACCGCCGACGATGCTCAGGTCGTCCGAAAAATGGCGGTCGCCGTGCAGCTCCACAAAGTGGGTGAAGATGTCCTGCACATAGTCCAGCGTGTAAGGCCGGTCTGCGTGGCGCGCGATCTTGGTGATCTGCCAGGGCGTGAGGCTGCTGTAGATGTCTTTGGTGAGCTGCAGGCTTTTTTTGCCCAGCTGCTCGATCTCGTCGGAGATGTCCACCGCAGACTCGGTCTGCACGTAGCGCAGCTCTTCGATCTTGGATTCCAGTTCGGCAATCGGTTGTTCGAAGTCCAGAAATGTCTTTTTCGCCATCAGTTTCTCCCGGGCATGGGCGTGCATGCCTCAATAAGTGACCGGCACGGGGTCCAGTGAGCGCCAAATATACCAAGTCGCCACACTGCAATATGGCGCCCAATTGGCGGCCACCTCGCGGGCGTCGCTGCGGCTCACCGGCTCACCCGAAAAATAGGCTTGGCTGATGCCGTTGATCAGCCCCACATCGTCCAGGGGCAAGACATTGGGTCGCATCAGGTGAAAAATCAGGAACATCTCGGCGGTCCAGCGGCCCACACCCCGGATGGCCACCAACTCTTTGATGATGGCCTCATCCTCCATGCCGACCCACTGGTCCACATGCAACTGCCCATTGGCAAAGTGCAGGGCCAGGTCGACCAGGTACTCGACCTTGCGCGCGGACAGGCCAGCGGCGCGCATATCGTCCACCTTGAGCTTGAGCACCTGGGCTGGCGCCATGTCGCTGGGCAAACGCTCAAAACGCTCCCACACCGCTTGCGCGGCCTTGACCGATATTTGCTGGCCCACGATGCTGCGCGCCAGCGTGACAAAGGCGTCACCGCGCGACTGCAGGCAAGCGCCTGGGTGCTGAGGAATGAGCTTTTTCATCACCCGATCGCGCTTGATAAGGTGCTTGCAGGCCTCAGCCCAATAGGCCGGTGCGCCGTCGGGCACCGGCACCAGCACAGCCGCCGCGTTCATCGGGTGCGCTCCCAGGTGGTGCCGCTGGCGCTGTCCTTGAGCACCACGCCCTGCGCCAGCAAGGCCTGACGAATGCGGTCAGCCTCGGCAAAGTTTTTGGCCACTTTGGCGGCCGCGCGCTCAGCGATCAGGCGCTCGATATCGGTCACATCGTCTTGCTGCCCACCCTGCAAAAACGCAGTCGGGTCTTGTTGCAACAGGCCCAGTACCGCGCCCAGGCGCTTGAGCACCGAGGCCAGCTGTGGGCTGCGCGAGCGGTTGACTTCAGACGCCAGCTCAAACAGGACCGCCACCGCGTCGGGCGTGCCAAAGTCGTTGTGCATGGCGGCGGCAAAGCGCTGCGCGTGCGGCTCGCTCCAGTCCAGCGCGCTGTCGTCGGGTGCGACCGACTGCAACGCGGTGTAGAGGCGGCGCAAGGCGGATCGGGCGTCGTTGAGGTGCGCATCCGAATAATTCAGCGGACTGCGGTAGTGCGCGCGCACGATGAAAAAACGCAAGGTTTCGGCGTCAAAGGTCTTGAGCACGTCTTCGATGGTGAAGAAATTGCCCAGGCTTTTGGACATTTTTTCGTTGTCGACATTGACAAAGCCGTTGTGCATCCAAAACCGCGCCAAGGTCTGGCCGTGGGCGCCTTCGCTCTGCGCAATTTCGTTTTCGTGGTGCGGAAACTGCAAATCGGCGCCACCGCCGTGGATGTCAAACGTCTCACCCAGCAGCGCGCAGGCCATGGCCGAGCATTCGATGTGCCAGCCCGGGCGACCTGGCCCGTAGTCGCTGTCCCAGCGGGCGTCCGCCGGTTCGTCTGGCTTGGTCGCTTTCCACAGCACAAAGTCCATCGGGTCGGCCTTGTCGTCGGCCACCGCCACCCTTTCGCCGGCTTGCAGCTCATCCAGCGACTTGCCCGACAGCTTACCGTAGCCGGGAAACTGGCGCACCGCATAGTTCACATCGCCCGCTGTGGTGCGGTAGGCGAGGCCTTTGTCTTCCAGGCGCCGCACGATGTCGAGCATCTGCGGCACGTAATCGGTGGCACGGGGGTCGAAGGTCGGGCGCTCAATGCCCAGCGCATCAAAATCGCGGTACATGGCAGCGATCATGCGCTCGGTCAGCGCGCGGATCGATTCCCCGTTCTCCACCGCGCGCCGGATGATTTTGTCGTCGATGTCGGTGATGTTGCGCACAAACGTCACACGCCAGCCCTGCTGCACCAGCCAACGGCGCGCCACGTCAAACGCCACCGCCGAGCGGGCATGCCCCACATGGCAGCGGTCGTACACCGTGATGCCACACACATACATGCGCACATGACCCGGCTCTTGGGGAACAAAGGCTTCTAACTGACGGGACAGGGTGTTGTAGATCTGCAAGGACATGACGCTGGCGGCCGGGGGCCAAAAAACGGCAGGGGGCCACCGGCCCGCTGAGGGGGCGATTGTGCCCGAGCCCAGGCCGCTTGTTTGGTCGGCGTGCGCTTGACAAACGCGCGCAAATCGGCACAGAGCCCGCGCTTTTTCATCCCGCCGCCGCGCTGCGCCAGAGGGGTCAGATACAATCAAAAATCATGCCTACGGTTTACAAAAGTGTCTGCACTGGCCGGCCTTTTGAACCTCACCGCTCTGTTTTTGTCCGAGGCTTCATGACCATCCGATCCAACGTCCGTTCTTTCTCCGCCCCCACGGCCATGCGCACCACCTTGATGGCCAGCTTGGCTGCGGCGTGGCTGGCGCTGTCCATGCCGGTGCACGCCCAGGCCGACGAAACCGCCGAGGTGGGCCGCTTGTTGCGCGCGGGTCAGTACAGCGAAGCCCTGGCCAAAGCCGATCAGTACCTGGCCTCCAAGCCCCGCGACGCCCAGATGCGCTTTCTCAAAGGCGTCATTCAAACCGAAAGCGGCAAACCGACGGACGCGATTGCCACCTTCACCAAGCTGACCGAAGACTTCCCCGAGCTGCCGGAGCCCTACAACAACCTGGCCGTGCTCTACGCCGCCCAAAGCCAGTTTGACAAAGCGCGGGCTGCGCTCGAAATGGCGATTCGCACCAACCCAAGCTACGCCACCGCGCACGAAAACCTCGGTGATGTGTACGCCCGGCTCGCCAGCCAAGCCTACAGCCGCGCCCTGCAGCTCGACTCGGGCAATTCGGGCGTGCCGCCCAAGCTCAACCTGATCCGTTCCCTGTTTGCTGGTACCAGCCGCCCGGCGGTGGTGGCGGCAGCGCCCGCAGCCGCCCCGGCTGCTGCGCCAGCCCCTGCAGCCGCGCCCGCGCCTGCGCCCAAACCAGCCGCAGAAGCACCAGCCGCCAACACCGACGCCCAGCGCGATGTGCGCGTAGCGGTCGAGACCTGGGCCAAGGCCTGGTCGGCCAAGGACATGAAGGGTTATGTCGGCTCGTATGCGCCGAACTTTGTCCCTGCTGGCGGCCAGTCGCGCGCCAACTGGGAGTCTGAGCGCCAGGCCCGTATCGTGCCGCGCAGCCGCATCAATGTGCAAGTCGAAGACTTGCAAATCACCGTCAATGGCGACCGGGCCACGGCCAAGTTCCGCCAAAACTACGCGTCCGACAACCTCAATTCGAGCAACCGCAAAACACTGGAAATGGTGAAAAGCGGTAACCGCTGGCTGATTGTTCGGGAAATCGCCGGATCCTGATGCGCCCACAACTGTCACTCCGTCGCGGGAGCCGTTTTATGTTTTCCGACTCCCCTCGCCCCTCCGGTGCACGCCGTTGGCTAGGCATTGGCTTGGCGCTGGTGCTCAGCGGCAGCCTGGGGGTGTGGGGCGCCAGCGAAATGTGGTCCTCGGCCAACGCCGCCGACGGCAAACCCACACCGGCGCAAGCGGCCAGTTCGGTGGCAGTGCCCACGTTGCTGGCGGCCTTCAACCCCAACAAAGACCCGGCCGCTGAGCCTGTGCGCTTAGAGCAGGAGCAGTTCCAAGCGCTCGTGCCGCAACTCGGGCAAGCCGAAGCCCGCCTGATCGAGATCTACCAATTGATCGGGCAAGGCGCGGCGCGACAGGCTTTGGGCAAGGCCGAAAGCCTGGTCAAAGACCATCCGAATTTTCAACTCGCTCAATTGGTGTACGGCGATCTGCTCAATCTGCAGACCCGCCCGGTGAAACAGCTCGGCGACATGCCAGAAGACCGCCCAGCGGTGCGCGAGCAATTGCGCAACCTGCGCGAAGAGTCGGCGCGGCGCTTGCGCGCGCTCTCGGATCGGCCACCCCAGGGCCACATTCCAACCCAGTTTTTGGCCCTATCCAACCAAAGCCGGCACGCCATTGCGGTGGACGCTTCCCGTTCGCGCCTGTACCTGTTTGAAAACACCACCCCACCGGCGGCCCAAGACGCACCGCCACAACTGCGCTTGGTGGCCGACTTCTACATTTCGGTGGGTCTCTCGGGCATCGACAAATGGGTCGAAGGCGACAAGCGCACACCGCTGGGGGTGTACTACATCACCAGCAGCTTGAACCCACAAAACCTGCCCGACCTCTACGGCGTGGGCGCTTTGCCCATCAATTACCCGAACGCACTCGATGTGCAACGCGGCAAGACCGGTTCAGGCATCTGGCTGCATGGCACGCCGCGCGAACAGTTTGTGCGCGCGCCCCAAGCCTCTGACGGCTGTGTGGTGCTGTCCAACCCCGATTTGGAACGGGTGCTGGCCACGGTGCGCACCCGCACCACGCCGGTGGTCATCGCCAAAGAGCTGCATTGGGTCGAGCCCGAAGCCCTGCAGGCCGATCGCGACTTGTTTGAAAGCCACTTGCGCGCATGGCAAAACGCCCGTGTACAAGGGGACTTGGCTGGGCTGCGTGATCTCTACTCAGAGCGCTTTCAGGCGCAGGGTCGCAAACTGGCCCAATGGTGGCCCCGTGTCGAGTCCGAAGTGCGCAGCGGCTTTCGCCGGCCCACGGAGATTCGCGACCTGTCGGTGCTGCGCTGGCGCGACTCCGAAGACACCATGGTGGTGACGTTTGGAGAGGTCGCCGTGGGTCAGAGCAACGCCGTGGTGCGGCGCCAGTACTGGGTGCGCGAAGGCAACGAATGGCGCATATTTTTTGAAGGCAATGCAGGATGAAACGTCGATACTGGACAGTGGCGGTGGGTTTGGCGCTGTGCTTGGGTGGACTGGCGGCACACGCCAGCGAACTGCCCAAAGTGCGGATCAGCACATCGCTGGGCGATTTTGTGCTGGAACTGCAAGCCGACAAGGCGCCCAAAACAGCAGAAAACTTTTTGCAATATGTGCGCGACAAGCACTACGACGGCACGGTGTTTCACCGCGTTATTGACGGCTTCATGATCCAGGGCGGCGGCTTCACCGCCGACATGAATCAAAAACCCACCCGCGCGCCAATCCCGCTGGAGGCCAACAACGGTCTCAAAAACGACCGCGGCACCATCGCCATGGCGCGCACTGGCAACCCGAATTCAGCCACCTCGCAGTTCTTCATCAATGTGGTGAACAACGCCATGCTGAACGCACCCTCGCCCGACGGCCATGGCTACGCTGTGTTCGGCCGAGTGGTCAGCGGCATGGACGTGGTCGACAAAATTCGCGCCGTGTCCACCGGCAACAAGGGCATGCACCAAAACGTGCCCAACACCCCCGTGACGATTCTCAAAGCAACCCTGGACAAGTAACAGCATGAGCCAACCCAAAGTCGAATTGCACATCGCCGATCATGGCGTGATCACCCTGGAACTGGACAGCGACAAAGCGCCCAAGAGCGTCGCCAACTTCTTGTCCTACGTGGCCAAAGGCCATTACGACGGCACCGTGTTCCACCGCGTGATCAAGGACTTCATGATCCAAGGCGGCGGCTTCGAGCCGGGCATGAAACAAAAGCCGACCGACGATCCGATCGACAACGAAGCCAACAACGGCCTGAAAAACGCCAACTACACAGTGGCCATGGCCCGCACCAGCGACCCGCACTCGGCCACCGCACAGTTCTTCATCAACGTCACCGACAACAGCTTCCTCGACCACAAAGCCCCCAGCGCGCAAGGCTGGGGCTATGCGGTGTTTGGCAAAGTGGTGGATGGCACCGACGTGGTCGAGCGCATCAAAGCGGTCAAAACCGGCCGCAAAGGCATGCACAGCGACGTGCCGGTGACCGATGTGGTGATTGAAAAAGCCGTGGTCTGCTGACGCCATGCGGCTGCAGGCGGCGGCGCACTGGCGGTGTGTGGACTTCGTGTCCGACCTGCACCTGAGCCCCGCCCTGCCGCTGACCACCGCCGCGTTTGAGCGCTACCTGCAACAGGGTGTCGATGGCCACAGGCCCGACGCCCTGTTTTTATTGGGCGATGTGTTTGAGGTCTGGGTCGGCGACGACGCGCTGCACGCCGAAACCGCCACCGATGCCGACAGCCGCCACTTGCAGCGCTGCGCAGCGGTCGTGCAAGCGGCGGCGCAGCACAGCGCAGTGCACTGGATCGCAGGCAACCGCGACTTCTTGCTCGGCGCAGACGCCTGCCAGCACATGGGCATGAGCGCCCTGACCGACCCGTGTGCGCTGACCCTGGGCACGGAAACGGTGGTGCTGAGCCACGGCGACGCTGGCTGTGTGGACGACACCGACTACCAGCGCTTTCGCGCCCAGGTGCGCCACCCCGACTGGCGCGCCACTTTTCTGGCCCAGCCCCTGGCCCAGCGTTGGGCCCAGGCACACGCCATGCGCGAACACAGCCAAGCCCGACAAGCCCAAGCCACTGCGGTGTGGGCCGATGTGGACACCGCCTGGAGCCAAGCCCAGTTGAGCGCCTGCCAAGGCAGCAAGCTGATCCATGGCCACACCCACCGCCCGGCCACACACCCGCTGGCCGATGCCCGTGAGCGACTGGTGCTCAGCGACTGGGACCTGGACCACGCGCCGCCGCGCGCCCAGGTGCTGCGCTGGCGCTCAAGCCTAGAAAGCGCGCAGGCAG
>CAMBOY010000018.1 GCA_945869245.1 Hydrogenophaga intermedia | reverse complement strand
GAAAGGGCGTCAAGTGCCGGTACTGCGCCATCAGCGCCGCTTCGTGGGCCGGTTGGTGGGCCGCGCCCATGCGCGCCAAGGCGTAGCGCAAAGCACGCTGGGTGATGTGCCAAAAATCCAGGTAATGGCGGCTCCCACCGGGCGAGGGGTCGCTCAGCGACACCAGGCGGCTGTATTCGAGCTGCTTGTCGCGCCACAGCGCAGCGATCGCCGCGCCCTGCCCCGGATACAGCGTGTCGGCGAGCTGACCGACCGAATACACATCAAACAAGGTGCCATAGGCGTCGAACACCACAACCTCAAAGCGCATGCGGCCACTCCTGTGTCATGCGCCCGGACCGAACGCCGCGCGCAACCCGAAGTATCGACGCAAGCCCCAAGACCCGTGCCCACCAACTGCAGCCGCCCAGGTAAGCACAAGCGACGCCACCGGGTGACTCGCTGGGCACAGCCACCACGCGCCGCGCACCGCACAATGTGTGCGTGAAATCGCACCATTTCCTGCAACTGATCGCACTGTCGGCCCTGTGGGGCGCGTCGTTTTTGTTCCTGCGCATCGCCAGCCCCGTGCTGGGGCCGCAAGTGCTCGCTACGGGGCGGGTGTTGCTGGCCTGCCTGGTGCTGCTGTGGCTGATGCGCCAGCTCAAACAGGTGTGGCCGGGCCGCGAGCACGCTTGGCCGCTGCTGTGGCTGGGGGTGAGCACGGTCGCCCTGCCGTTTTGGCTGTTTTCCTGGGCGGCCTTGCGCTTGCCGGCCGGCTACAGCGCGCTGCTCAATGCCACCGCGGTGCTGTTCGGCACCCTGGCGGCGGCAGCGGTGGGCGAACAACGCCTGAGCGTGGGCAAGGTGCTGGGTTGTGTGCTCGGGTTTATGGGGGTGGGCCTGATCGTGCGTCTAGGCCCCGTGGAGCCGAACGCCAGCACCATCGCGGCGGCCCTGGCCTGTGTGGCGGCGGCGGCCTGTTACGGTATTTCAGGCCCCTTCATCAAGCGCCACACCGCGCGCATGGAGCCGCTGGCGCTGGCCACTGCGCTGCACCTGGGCGCGCTGTTGGTGATGCTGCCGGGAGGGCTGTGGACCCTGCCCGAGGCGCGCTGGACCCCGGGCGCGCTGGCCAGCATGGCGGTGCTGGGCGTGGTGACATCGGGTCTGGGCTACTGGATGCACCTGCGCATGATGCGGCACGTGTCGTCGGTGGCGGCACTGAGCTCGGCCTTCATGATTCCAGTGTTTGGCGTGACCTGGGGCCATGTGTTTCTGAACGAGCCGCTGTCGGGTGGCATCTTTGTTGGGGGCTTGTTGGTGCTGGTGGCGATGGCGCTGGTGACAGGTTTTAATCCGTTGCGCCGGCCCGCGCCACTCGAACCGCTGCCTTGAACACCCCGCAGACAGCGGTACCATTGCGCATCGGCGATGAAGGAATGGCATGAAAGCACTGGTGCTGCACGGCGTGAATCTGAATATGTTTGGCAAGCGGGACGCGGCCCACTACGGCACGCTCACGCTGGCCGACATCGACGCAAAACTGCAATCGCTGGCTGAGGAGCTGGGCATTGAGTTGGCGTGTTTTCAGACCAACGCAGAGGGCGCGATGGTGGAGCGCATCCACCAAGCGGTGGATGAACACGTCGAAGGCGTGGTCATCAATGCGGGCGCCTGGACCCACTACAGCTACGCGATTCGAGACGCCATCGCCATCCTGCGGTGTCCGGTGATTGAGGTCCACATGTCGAATGTGCATGCCAGAGAGGCCTTTCGCCATCATTCGGTGCTGTCCGATGTGGTCAAAGGCCAAGTGGTCGGCCTGGGTGTCAACAGCTATCTGCTGGGGCTGCGTGCGGCCGTGGACGCAGCGCGTCAAGCCCCCAAGGCCTGACGTTTTTTCACCCCAAAGGGCGGTGCCGCCGCAGCCGGGAACTGCTCCACACCGCCAGGGCCGCCGAAGCGGTGGCGACCCAAAACACCGCCGACAAATCGAGCCGCGCGCTCAGCCAGCCGCCGCCCAAACCCATCAGCACCCCCGGCAGGCCATAGCCAATCACCGCGTACAAGCCCTGCCCGCGTGAGCGCAGGCTGCCGGGGAAGTGTTCGGTCAACAATGCGATGCAGGCGGTGTGGTGTGCCGCAAAAGTGACCGCATGCAGCAGCTGCGCCAGCAACAACAGCCACCACCACGACGCGCCACCCGCAATCAGCCCCATGCGCAGCACCGCCACGGCGGCGGCCAGCGTGAGCCAGGTGGCTGGCCGAAAGCGCCCAAACCAGCGCCCCTGGCCAAAAAACCAGCCGATCTCGATCAGCACCGACAAGGCCCAGGCCACACCGATGAAGGTTTTGCTGTAGCCCAGCTCATCGAGATACAGCGACAAATACAGGTACAGCGGCATGTGGGCCATCACATGCAAAAACACCGACGCCAAAAACCAGCGCACCACCGGTTGGCGCAATACTGGTGCGATGGCGGGTTTACCGGTTGTGGGGTGCGGTGGGTCTTTGAGCTCGGGCAGACGCCACACCGCCAACGTGATGGCCGCCAGCGACAGCACCGCGCCCCACGAAAACGAGGCCATGCCGTGGGTTTCAAACCAGGTGCCTGCCACCAACACCGTGAGCAAAAAACCCAGCGAGCCCCACAAGCGCACCCGGCCGTAGCGGTGGCTGTCGAATACCCCGTCGCGCGTGACCACCTGGGCCAGCGCCGCTTCGCTCAAGGGCATGAGCGCGCTGGTGGCGGTGTAGAGCAGCAGCAAGGCCAGGCCCAGCCACAGCACCGCCGGCTCCCATGGCAGGGCCAGGCCACCCAGCAAGGCTGTGGCGGCGGCCCAGCGCATCAAGCGCGTGCGGGCATTGGTGTGGTCGCTCAGCCAGCCCCACAGATAAGGGCCAAACAGCCGGGTGGCGCTGCCAATGGCCACCAGCAGGCCAATGGCCTGCACGCCATAGCCCAGATGCTTGAGCCACAAGGGCAAATAGGTGCTGAAAAACCCCGCGTGCGCAAAGTAGGCGACCGACAGGCCCGCAAACGGAGCCACCGACACCAGGGCTGTGGCTGGCCTCAAGCGCGGCGCACCGCTTCAATATCGGGCGTGCCCACCCGCACATCACCACACTGGGCGCGGTGGCGCAGCGCGTGGTCCATCACCACCAGGGCCAACAGGGCTTCCATGATGGGCGCGGCGCGGATGCCCACACAGGGGTCGTGGCGGCCTTTGGTGATGACCTCGGTGGCCTGGCCATCGACATCGATGCTGTCGCGTGGCACCAAGATGGAGCTGGTCGGTTTGATGGCGACCGACACGTCCAGGTCTTGCCCGGTGCTGATGCCGCCGAGCACGCCCCCGGCCTTGTTGCCCACAAAACCACCGGGCGTGAGCGAGTCGCCGTGGGTCGAGCCCTTGTCGGCCACCGAAGCGAAGCCGGCACCGATCTCCACGCCCTTGACCGCGTTCAAACCCATCATCGCGTAGGCGATGTCGGCATCGAGCTTGTCGTAGAGCGGCTGGCCCAGCCCCACCGGCATGTTCTGGGCCACCACGCGCAGGCGCGCGCCGCAAGAGTCGCCCGACTTGCGCAGCGCGTTCATGTAATCCTCCAGCGCTGAGACGTCGGCCACCGGGGCGAAGAAGGGGTTGTTGGGCACATGGTCCCAGCTCTCAAAGCCGATGGGCACCTCGCCGATCTGCGTCATGCAGGCGTGGAAGGTGGTGCCGAACTGTTCCTTGAGCCATTTCTTGGCCACCGCACCGGCAGCCACCGTCGGCGCGGTCAGGCGCGCCGAGCTGCGACCGCCGCCGCGCGGATCGCGCACGCCGTATTTTTGCCAATAGGCGTAATCGGCGTGGCCTGGGCGGAAGGTCTGCAGGATGTTGCCGTAATCCTTGCTGCGCTGGTCGGTGTTGCGGATCAGCAGGGCAATCGGCGTGCCGGTGGTCTGGCCCTCGTACACGCCGCTGAGGATTTCCACCGCATCGGGCTCGTTGCGCTGGGTCACGAACTTGCTGGTGCCCGGGCGGCGGCGATCCAGGTCGTGCTGGATGTCGGCTTCGGTCAGCGACATGCCGGGCGGGCAGCCGTCGATCACGCAGCCGATGGCCGGGCCATGGGATTCACCAAAGTTGGTGACACAAAACAAGGTTCCGAAGGTATTGCCGCTCATGGGGCGGCAGTATCCCAGAGGCCCCGAGCCGCTCAGGTTCAGCGGAAGACCCGTCGGCTGCTCAGTGTGTTGAACTCGCGCCGGTAAGTGACCAAAGGCCCACTGGCTTCCTGAATGTGCGCCACGGTGCTGGTGGTGTAGCGGTCCATATTGTTGCTCACCACGCTGCAGCCACCATCGAGCTGGGTCGTGCAACGCCCAAAGTCACCCAAGCTGAAAAACACGGTAATGGTCACGCCGGCTGCCGGCGAGTTGTCCGACAAATCAAAAGCGGTCACACGGGTTTCCAGCGCCCACTCTTCACCAAGATCAATCGGCGTGCCCGTGATGCTGCCAATCGACACCTCTTGGGGCGCCGGCTCAAACGGCGTACCTTGTCCGCGACTGAACAGCAGCAAATTGGGAGAATTGGCACCCACCGCACCCAGGCGATCCAAGCTGGCTGTCACACGCAAAAAGTTGGCCACTGCGGCTGGACTGGCGGTGGGCGCGCGCTGCAACAAGTTGGCGGCAACACCCGCTACCAATGGCACCGCCTGCGAAGTACCCGAGCGCGAACGCACCGCGGTGTCGCTCAGGTGGTCGGCAGATTCAATTTGGTCTCCTGGCGCAAACAGATCCAAGCAGGAGCCAAAGTTGGAGTAGCTGGCGCGGTTGTCGTTGCGGGTGCTCGCACCCACCGAGATCGCCTCAGTGATGCGCGACGGCGAGAAATTGCACGAATTGGCGTTGTTGTTGCCCCCGGCAACCACCACCGTCAAGCCTGCCGAAATGAGCGAACGGATCGCGGCGTCGAGCGCATCGGAGGATGAACCACTGATCGACACCGTCACCACCGCAGGGGTCACTGCGTTGTCGCGAACCCAGTCCAGGCCCTGGATGACATCGCTCCAACTGCCGTTGCCACTGCAGTCGAACACCCGCACTGGCACCAAGGTGACGCCACGCGCCACGCCCCGGGTGTTGCCGCCGGTCAAGGCACTCACATGGGTGCCGTGACCGTTGCAATCGTCGGTGCCACGTCCGTCGTTGATCACAGAGAAGCCCGATATCACACGGCCACCCAACTCTTGGTGGGTGGCTCGAATACCGGTGTCCACGATGTAGGCGCGCACACCCACACCGGTTTCGGTGTCTTCAAACTGGTACTGGTTGTTCAAGGGCAAGGCAAACTGGTCGATGCGGTCGAGCCAGTACGGCGCATTGTTCTGGTTTTGCACCGAAGCGACTTGCACCTCGCGGTCCTGCTCCACACTCAACACATCGGGGTGCAAGCGCAATTGCTCAGCCACCGACGCCGGGATCTGGACCACAAAGCCCTTGAGCGCACTGTTGAACGTACCCAAGACTTGGTTGCTGCGCACATTGATCAAATCCTTGATGGCCTGTGGCACGTCGCTCACCTGCTGGTCGCGCAGGGTGACGATATATTGGCCTTCGATCAAGGTCGAGGGTTGCACACTGGCCACCGAAGCCACACCCCCGTCGCCCGCCGCGCTGGCGCCGACGCTGGATTCTCCACCACCGCCGCAAGCCGCGAGCAGGCCCACACAGGCCGAACACAGCACCGCCACCGTGGTGCGCCGAAAGCCGGCCCACTCCAAACCCAACATCCCAACAGTTTTCATGTGTGTACCCAATGCAGTGGATTCCTCAAGCTGAGGCTCAATGTGTTAAATAATAATTAAAAAACATTAAATTAACAGTGGTACGGCTTAACTTTGTCAAAATTTTTATCGATGCCGCATGAACGATTTAACACCCCCTGCCCTCAGCGGGGCGCCGGCTGGATGCGCACCGGTGCATCGGCCTCAATCGACAGCACAGCCGCGTCCTGTCGCATGCGCTCAGCGGCTTGGGCCGACATCTGCACGCTGAAGCCGCGCAAGGCGCTTTGATAGACATGCCCGAGCTGCGCGCCCGCCGCCGCGGCCACCAGGCGACGCGCTTGGGCGGCCACATCGGTGTGCTCGGGCTTGAGTGTCACGATGTAGGTCGCTGTGGCGCTGGACGCCTGCGCCGCATCAGGAGCGGGCGCTTGCGCAGACACCGCGCACCCCCACAAACCAGCCACCAGCAACACCGCACAGAGTTTGCCCCAGGGTTTCATCATTTGCTCCAACAAAAAAAGGCCTGGACATGCGCCAGGCCTGTGTGCATGCCCCCGTCGGCCGCCGATCAGGGCGCGATGCGCACCGATGTGGCGGTGTTTTGTGTCGCATCGTACGCCAATCCGGTGCCGCGCACAGCGGTGACAGAGGCGGTGGTGCTGGCGACACGGTAGCGCAAGCCCGAGGAGCGAACCACACAGCTGCCGGTGGTGGTGCTCGTCACACAATTGCCGCTGCCGCCGGTGCTAAAGCCCACGGTCACCGTGGCGCCACCGACCACCGCTCCGGTGGCCAGATTGCGAATGGTCACCGCCGCCTCACCCTGCCAGCTGGTGCGACCCAGCACAGCGCGACCACTCAGACCCCGAACGGCCACCACCGTGGGAGCGGGTGTGGGTGCTGGTTCGGTCACAGGCGGCGTGACCGAACCGCCCGTGGCCTGCAGGCCATTGAGCAGACGATTGGGCGATCCGGTGCCAGCGCCGCTCACGCGGTTGCTGGTGCTGGCGTTCAGAATGGCACTGGCCACCACAGACGGTGTGGCGCTGGGCTGCTGCTGCAGCACCTGGGCCGCCACCCCCGCCACATGCGGACTGGCCATGGAGGTACCGCTGATGGTGCTGGTGGCCGTGTTGCCGGTGTGCCAAGCCGAGGTGATGGCGCTGCCCGGCGCAAACACATCGAGGCAGGTGCCAAAATTCGAATAGCTGGCGCGCGCGTCGCTGCTGGTGGTCGCGCCCACGGTGATGGCGGCAGGCACTCGGGCGGGCGAAGCGGTGCAGGCGTCGACATTGCTGTTGCCGGCGGCCACAACCACGGTGATGCCGGCATTGATGGCGCCGTTGACGGCGGTGTCCAGCGCGCTCGATGCGCCCGCGCCCAAAGACATATTGGCCACCGCCGGGCGGTGGGTTTGTGACGCCACCCAGTCCACGCCAGCAATCACGCCGCTGAGCGAGCCCGAGCCGTCGCAGCCCAACACCCGCACCGGCACCAGGCTCACCTGTTTGGCCACGCCGTACACACTGCCGCCCACAGTGCCTGCCACATGGGTACCGTGGCCGTTGCAGTCCTCACTGCCATTACCGTCGGCAAAGGCGCTGAAACCTGGCAACACGCGCCCAGCGAGGTCGGCGTGCGTGGAGCGGATACCGGTGTCGATGATGTAGGCGCGCACCCCCGAGCCCGTGGCGTTGTAGGTATAGCCGCCATTGAGCGGCAGCGCAGCTTGGTCAATGCGGTCCAGACCCCAGGTCGCGCCGCTTTGGGTGGCGGCAATCGACACCAACACATCCGGCTCCACAGCCAACACGTCGGGATGGGCGCGCAAGGCCAGCAAGTCCGCCGCGTTCAAACGGGCCGAGAAGCCTTTGAATACCCGCCCAAAGGTGCGATCTGGCCGTCCGCCGCGTGCCTTCATCAGCCGCGCGGCGGTACCGCCCACATCGGCCACTGCGGGCTTCATGGTGACGATGTAGCGGCCCTCAATCGCTTGGCCAATCTGCAAGGTTTGGGCGTGGGCGCCCGCAGATCCCAGACCCAAGACGGCGACAGCGGCCAGCGCAAGACGGTGAGAAGCAAACCACATACCAAACACTCCATAAGGCCAACAACAGCCAGACAAGAACCACGATGTGCGAGATATTAAATTGGCAATGTATGCATTGAAATCATTTTTTATATTGAAAATAACATTGAACAGATTTTCATGACGGATCGCACGCTTGGCTTGGGCGCCGGCGCGGCGCCGACCGGCCCAACGCACCGCCACTACACTGGCGCCATGAGTCTGGACACTTGGTTGATCTACCTGCTGGCCGCAATCGGCCTGTCGCTGTCGCCTGGACCCAATGGGTTGCTGGCGCTCACCCACGGGGTACTGCACGGGCGCCGGAAAACCCTCTACACCATCGCCGGTGGCGCGCTGGGCTTTGTGCTGGTGATCGCGCTGTCGCTGTTTGGCATTGGCGCGCTGTTGCAGACCTCGGCCACCTGGCTGCTGGTGCTCAAGTGGCTGGGCGGCGCCTACTTGGTGTGGCTGGGCATTCAGGTTTGGCGCTCGCCGCCGGTGGGCGTGGAGCTGGCCGGCACCGCAGTGGCGCGCAGCGGCGGTTCGCTGTTTCGCCAGGGCCTGCTGTCGGCCGTGACCAACCCCAAGGCGGTGCTGTTTTTCGCCGCTTTTTTGCCGCAGTTCATCGATCCGGCGCGCTCGCTGTTCACCCCGTTTGTGGTGATGGCGGGCACCTTTGCACTGGTGGAAATCGCCACCGAATGGTTCATCGCCAGCGCGGCGCACCAGGTGCGCCCTTGGCTGCAGCGGGTGGGCCGCACATTCAACAAAGCGTGCGGCGGCGTGTTTGTGCTGATTGGCGCGGCCCTGCCGCTGCGCGGCTGACGCTTTTCCGAACACCTCAGCGCTCGGTGTCGACTTCGCTGTTGGCTTGGGCGTCGTAGCGCTCACCGCTCACGGTCTGTGGGTTGATCATCTGGTCCAAAGCCTCTAAGGTGGTGGCGTCCAGCCGCAGCGCACCGGCGGCCAAGTTGTCGCGCATGTGGCTCTCTTGGGTGGTGCCGGGAATGGCCACGATGTGCGGCGCTTGGTGCAACACCCAGGCCAGCGCCAGCTGGGCCGGTGTCGTGCCCAGCTCGGTCGCCAACTGCAGGTAGCGCGGCAACACCGCCTGGTTGGCGGCCCAGTGCGGCGCCTGAAAGCGCGGCATGCTGCGGCGAATGTCTTTGGCGTCAAAGGCGTCTGCATCGAGCGGGCCGCACAGATAACCCCGCGCCACCGGGCTAAACGCCACACACGCCACGCCCAGCTCGGCACAGGCTTGCAGCGCGCCCAGCTCCGGGTTGCGGGTCCACAGCGAGTATTCGGTTTGCAGCGCCATGATGGGGTGCACCGCGTGGGCGCGCTTGAGCGTGGCGGCCGACACCTCGCTCAGCCCAATGCCTCGGATCTTGCCGGCGCGCACCAGATCGGCCAGGGCACCGACGCTGTCTTCGATGGGCACGGTTTTGTCCCAACGGTGCAGGTAATACAGGTCGATCACATCGGTGCGCAGACGCCGCAAGCTGTCCTCGCACTGGCGCTTGAGCGTCTCGGGCCGGCCGTCGATGACGCGCTGTTTGTTGCCACCCACATCGACGATGGCCATGCCACATTTGCTCGCCAAGGTGAAGCGTGAGCGGTGCGCCGACAGCACCCGCCCCAAGCGCTCTTCGTTGCGGCCCCCGCCATACAGGGTGGCGGTGTCCAGAAAATCGTAGCCAGCGTCCAGCGCGCCGAGCAGCAAGCGCTCGCCCTGCTCCGCGCTCACCGAAGGACCGTAGGCGTGATCCAAATTCATGCAACCCAAGCCAATGGGCTGCACCGCCAAGGGACCGATGGCGCGGCGGATAGAGGTCATGGTCAAAGCTCCCATCACAAGACGGCGGTTTATTCCACCCGGGTGACGCGCGCGGGCTTGAAGCCCAAATCGGCGACCTTACCTTTTTTGGCGCGGGCGGTTTTGGCGTTGTTCAGGCTGCGGATTTCCAGGGTTTCGTCGCGCTCTTTGCCGCCCCGGCCAATGCCTTCAATCTTCACGCTGCGGGTGTAAGCGGCTGCGCCGGCCAGCGTGTCCTTGGGCTCCAGATCAATCAGCATCAGGCCCCGACCGCCTTTTTCCATGGTCTTGAGTTCGGTGATCTCAAAGGTCAGCACACGCCCGCCGGTGCTGGCGCAGCACACGCTGGTGGCCGCTGGCATTGGCGCCTTGTCGGCTGGCACGGTGGCGCTGCTGCCGCTGACATGGCTGGGCACACACAGGGTTTCACCATCGGCCAGGCTCACAAAGGCCTTGCCGGCTTTGTTGCGCGAAATCATGTTGTCCACCGACGCCATAAAGCCATAACCCCCCGATCCGCTGAGCAACAAGGTTGCGTTGGCGGGGCCGGCAAAGTAGTGGGCAATTTGGGTGCCTGCTTCCAGTTCAATCAGCGTAGTCACTGGTTGACCATCGCCGCGCGCGCCCGGCAAAACCGCCACCGGCACGCTGTAAATGCGGCCGTTGCTGCCAAAGATCAGCAGCGTGTCCACGGTGCGGCACTCAAAGGTGCCGTACAGCCCGTCGCCGGCCTTGAAGGCAAAACCCGCCGGGTCGTGGCCGTGGCCGGTGCGCGCCCGCACCCAGCCCTTGCTCGACACCACCACCGTCACCGGCTCGTCCACCACCTTGACCTCGGCCACGGCTTTTTTCTCGGCCTGAATCAGGGTGCGGCGCTCATCGGCAAAGGTCTTGGCGTCGGCCTCAATCTCTTTGACCATCAGGCGGCGCAGCGCAGCGGGGTTGCCCAGAATGTCTTCGAGCTTGGATTGCTCTTGGCGCAGCTCGCTGAGCTCTTGTTCAATCTTGATGGCTTCCAAGCGCGCCAACTGGCGCAGCCGGATTTCCAGAATGTCCTCGGCCTGCCGGTCGGTCAGCTGGAACGACTCCATCAGCGCCGGCTTGGGCTCATCGCTCTGGCGGATGATGCGAATCACCTCGTCGATGTTGAGCAAGACCAGCTGGCGGCCTTCCAAAATGTGGATGCGGTCGAGCACCTTGCCGAGCCGGTGTTGGCTGCGGCGGGTGATGGTCGTTTGGCGAAAGCTGATCCACTCAATGAGGATCTGGCGCAGCGACTTTTGCACCGGCTTGCCGTCAATGCCCACCATCGTCATATTGATCGGGGCCGAGGTCTCCAGGCTGGTGTGGGCCAGCAGCGCGGTGATCAGCTCTTGTTGTTCAATGCGGCTGGTTTTGGGCTCGAACACCAGGCGCACCGCCGCGTCTTTGCTCGACTCATCGCGCACCACGTCCAACACCGCCAGCATGCTCGCTTTAAGCAACTGCTGGTCTTGTGTCAGCGCTTTTTTGCCGGTCTTGACCTTGGGGTTGGTCAGCTCTTCAATTTCTTCCAGCACCCGCTGCGTGCTCACACCCGGGGGCAGCTCGGTCACCACCAGCTGCCATTGGCCACGGGCCAGGTCTTCAATCTTCCAGCGTGCGCGCACCTTGAGGCTGCCGCGCCCGGTGCGGTACGCGTCGGCAATGTCACTGGCCGGGCTGATGATTTGGCCGCCACCGGGATAGTCGGGCCCCGGCACGATGGCCAGCAATTCGGCGTCGCTGAGCTTGTCGTTCTTGATCAAGGCCACACAGGCGTCGGCCACTTCGCGCAGGTTGTGGCTGGGTATTTCGGTGGCCAATCCCACCGCAATGCCGCTGGCGCCGTTGAGCAATGTGAACGGCAGCCGCGCCGGCAGCTGGCTGGGCTCTTCGGTCGACCCGTCGTAGTTGGGGATGAAATCCACCGTGCCCATGTCGATTTCATCGAGCAGCAAGCTGGTGATCTTGGCCAGCCGCGCCTCGGTGTAACGCATGGCCGCAGCGCCGTCGCCATCGCGCGAACCAAAGTTGCCCTGGCCGTCGATCAGCGGGTAACGCTGCGAAAAATCTTGCGCCATGCGCACCAGCGCTTCATAGGCCGCGCTGTCGCCGTGCGGGTGATACCGGCCCAGCACATCGCCCACCACCCGCGCGCTTTTCACCGGTTTGGCCGGCGTGTTGCGAGTGGGGCCGCTGTAGCTCAGGCCCATGCGGTCCATCGAATACAAAATGCGCCGCTGCACCGGCTTTTGGCCGTCGCACACATCGGGCAGCGCCCGGCCCTTGACCACGCTCAGCGCGTATTCAAGGTAAGCGCGCTGGGCGTAGCCGGCGAGGTGGTCGGTGCCCTCGGGGGCGGGGGGCTCGGTGGTCAGCGGGGTCAGCAGATCGGTCATTGGGGGTTCTTTGTACGTTGTTCACAACGGTTGTCGGGGCAGCGCCAACAGATCCAGCCTGCACCCACGCCCGCGCACAGCGCGTCACACGAACGGTCAGATACGGTCGAACTCGTCCGGCTTGTGCGCCGGCACGGCCTCCAGCGCCGACAGAAACTTGTCGGCGCTGGCCCGTTCAGCGCGTTCGCGCAGATAGCTCTCGGTGGCCAGCGCGGACACCTTTTCGGCCACTGCGCAGGCGATGAACTGGTTCATCGACGCGTTGTCCTGGCTCGCCAAGGCCTTGGCCATGCTGTGCAGGGAGTCGGGCAATCGGACGCTGATGGTGCTCATGGTGGCTTCTCCAGTTGCTGCAAAAACGCCCGGGGGTCGATCACGGGCACGCCAAACGCATCGGCCTTCTTGAAGTCGGCCAAATTCCAGGTGACGATGGCCGCCTGCGCCTTGACCGCCAATTCAAGCAAAAAATCATCGTCCGGGTCTTTCAACACCGGGCGCCAGAGGTAGAAGATTTTGTGGTGCTCGCTGTTGGCGCACAGAAAATCGATGACATCGTCCACCTGGTCGTCGCTCAATGCCAGTTGCCCGCGCTTGAGAACTGCCTCGTATTCAGCAACCAGCGGCGCCGAGACCTGCAAAGCAAACTGCCCCTGGCCAACCAGACTGAGCAGTCGAAACGACACGCCCAAGCGCGACCGCAAGGCGCTGACCAGCACGTTGGTGTCAAAGACTACCCGGGGTACGGCCTTCATGAATGGTATTGTATTTGATACCAAAAAATCAGCGAATGGGGTCGGGACGGGCGGCGCATCAAATGTCGATCTCCACCGAGTCGCCATGCAGCTCCATCAGCTCGCGGCGCGAGGCGGCTTCGCCCTTGCCCATGAGCTTGGTCATCAGGCCTTCGGTGGCGGCAAAGTCCATGCCGCCCAACATCACCGGCAACAGCCGGCGGGTGTCGGGGTTGAGTGTGGTGTCCCACAGCTGCTCGGCGCTCATTTCGCCCAAGCCCTTGAAGCGGCTGATCTGGCACTTGTCGCGCGCCACACCGTCTTTTTCGGCCTTGTCCAGAATGGCGTTGAGTTCGCCTTCGTCCAGCGCGTACTGTTTGGCCGCCGGCTTTTTGCCGCGCGCAGGCACGTCCACCCGAAACAGCGGCGGGCGCGCCACGTACACATGGCCAGCGTCAATGAGTTTGGGGAAATGCCGGAAAAACAGCGTCAACAACAACACCTGAATGTGTGAACCGTCCACATCCGCATCGCTCAGGATGCAGACCTTGCCGTAGCGCAATCCACTCAAGTCGGGCGTGTCGTTCGGGCCGTGCGGATCCACCCCAATGGCGACCGAAATGTCGTGAATTTCGGTGTTGGCAAACAGGCGGTCGCGTTCCACTTCCCAGGTGTTGAGCACCTTGCCGCGCAGGGGCAACACCGCTTGGCATTCCTTGTCGCGGCCCATTTTGGCGCTGCCGCCGGCGCTGTCGCCCTCCACCAAAAACAGTTCGTTGTGGGCGATGTCTTTGCTTTCGCAATCGGTGAGCTTGCCGGGCAACACGGCCACACCGCTGCCTTTGCGCTTTTCCACTTTTTGCCCGGCGCGCTGGCGGGTTTGGGCGGCCTTGATGGCGAGTTCGGCCAGTTTTTTGCCGTAATCCACATGCTGGTTAAGCCAGAGTTCGAGCGTGGGGCGCACATAGTTGCTCACCAAGCGCACCGCGTCGCGCGAATTCAGGCGCTCTTTCACCTGCCCCTGAAACTGCGGGTCCAGCACCTTGGCGCTCAGCACATAGCTGGCACGGGCAAACACGTCTTCGGGCATGAGCTTCACACCTTTGGGCAGCAGCGCGTGCAGTTCAATAAAGCTCTTGACCGCCTGAAACAAACCGTCGCGCAGGCCGCTGTCGTGTGTGCCGCCGGCGCTGGTGGGAATCAGGTTCACATAACTTTCGCGCACCGGGGCGCCTTCTTCGGTGAAGGCCACCGCCCAACCCGCGCCCTCGCCCTCGGCAAAGCTGTCGTCCTTGGCGTCGGCATAACCCTCGCCCTCAAACAGCGGAATCACCGGATCGGCCGACAGCGTCTGGCTCAAATAGTCGCGCAGGCCGCCTTTGTATTGCCAGGTCTGCGTGTCTTTGGTTTTTTCATTGACCAGCGTCACCTGCACGCCGGGCATCAGCACCGCCTTGCTGCGCAGCAGGTGGGTCAACTCACCCAGGGGCAAGGCGCCCGAATCGAAATACTTGGCGTCGGGCCAGGCGCGCACCGTGGTGCCTTGCTTGCGGTCGCCCTCGCCTTTGGGGGCAATCACCAGCGGCTCAATCACATCGCCGCCGCCAAAGGCCAGCTTGGCCACCTGCCCCTCGCGGTAACAGGTCACCTCCAGCCGGGTAGACAGCGCATTGGTCACGCTCACACCCACGCCGTGCAGGCCACCAGAAAAGCTGTAAGCCCCGCCCTTGCCTTTGTCGAACTTGCCACCCGCGTGCAGCCGGGTGAACACCAGCTCCACCACCGGCGCCTTTTCCTCGGGGTGCAAACCAAACGGGATGCCGCGGCCGTCGTCTTCCACACTCACCGAACTATCGGTGTGCAGCGTCACCTTGATCTTTTTGCCGAAACCCGCCAGCGCCTCGTCGGCCGCGTTGTCCAGCACCTCTTGAATGATGTGCAGCGGGTTGTCGGTGCGGGTGTACATGCCCGGGCGCTGCTTGACGGGCTCCAAGCCCTTGAGCACGCGAATGGAACCTTCAGAATATGCGGGGGTTTGTTGGGTCGCCATGGCGGCGGATTGTAGCCACCCTGACCATGTAACACTGTATGCCTATACAGAATCACCGCCACCCAAGCGGTCGGCGACAGCGCATGCGACACACATTCGCTACAGTTGCGCCCCATGCACACCCCCTCCCCCTCCGCAGTGCCGCGCCTGTCGCTGGCCCAGGTGCTGATCTGCGGCGCCGCCATCGTGACCCTGTCCATGGGCATTCGTCACGGCTTTGGCTTGTGGCTGCAGCCCATCACCCAGGCCCAGGGCTGGAGCCGCGAAACCTTTTCGTTCGCGCTGGCGATCCAGAACCTGTCTTGGGGCCTGTTTGGCATCTTCGCCGGCATGGCGGCCGACCGTTTTGGCGCGTTCAAGGTGCTGCTGGTGGGCGCCGTGCTCTACGCGCTGGGCTTGGCCGGCATGGCCCTGTCCGACACCCGGCTGATGTTTGCGCTGACCGCCGGCGTGCTGATCGGTGCGGCCCAGGCCGGCACCACCTACGCGGTCATTTATGGCGTCATTGGCCGACAAATTCCCGCCGAGCGCCGCTCCTGGGCCATGGGAGTGGCCGCTGCGGCGGGCTCGTTCGGGCAATTTCTGATGGTGCCGGTCGAAGGTCAGCTGATCGCCCAGCTGGGCTGGCAAAACGCATTGCTGGTGCTGGGCGCGGCGGCGCTCATCATCATGCCGCTGGCCTTTGGCCTGCGCGAGCCGGGCTTTGCCGGCGGCGCTGCGCCCCAGCGCGAACAAACCATCGCCCAGGCGCTGCGCGAGGCCTTCAAGTACCGCAGCTTCCAGCTGCTGATGGCGGGCTACTTTGTGTGCGGCTTTCAGGTGGTGTTCATTGGTGTGCACATGCCCAGCTACCTCAAGGACAACGGCCTGTCGCCCGAGGTGGCGAGCTACGCGCTGGCGCTCATTGGCCTGTTCAACGTGATCGGCACCTACGCCGCCGGTGCGCTGGGCCAGCGCCTGCCCAAACGGCACATCCTGGCCTTCATCTATTTCGCGCGCTCGGTGGCCATCACCATTTTTCTGCTGGCGCCGCTCACGCCATGGAGCGTGTACATCTTCTCCGCCGTCATGGGCGTACTGTGGCTGTCCACCGTGCCGCCCACCAACGCCACTGTGGCGCAGATTTTTGGTGTGGCGCACCTGTCCATGCTGGGCGGTTTTGTGTTCTTTAGCCACCAGATCGGCAGCTTCATGGGCGTGTGGCTGGGTGGCTTGCTGTACGACCAAACCGGCAGCTACACCATCGTCTGGCTCATCTCCATTGCCCTGGGTGTGTTTGCGGGGCTTGTGAACCTGCCCGTGCGCGAAACCCCCATTGCTCGCGGCTCTGCCGCCACGGCGGCCGCATGAGCGCCGCCGGGCCGTTCCCAAAGCGCTCAGCCCCGCAGTGCGCAGCACGGAGGGGTGTCCAGTGAGCCCGCTGGCCAAACGCAGCATCGCCTGGGCCGCTGCGGCCGGGGCACTGGCGCTCACCTGGCACATGTACACCGACCCCCATTTCATGGTGGGCTTGGCCGACCAGCTGTGGGCGTGTTTTTGAATCAAAACCATGCACGGAACCGAATCTCCCTCCCTCTGGGTGCAGCGCTGGGCGCACCTGATCGCCCCAGGTGGCAGCGTGCTGGATGTGGCCTGCGGCCGCGGCCGCCACATGCGCTACCTGGCCAGCCTGGACCACCCCGTCACCGGCGTGGACCGATCAGCCGATGCCTTGGCCAGCTTGCAAGGCGTGGGCACCACGGTGCTGGCCGACATTGAAAACGGCCCCTGGCCGCTGCCCGGCCAGCGCTTTGACGCGGTGGTGGTCACCAACTACCTGTGGCGTGCGCTCATGCCCACGCTGCTCGACAGCCTGGCCGAAGGTGGCGTGCTGATCTACGAAACCTTTGCCGCCGGCAACGAAACCGTGGGCAAACCCTCGCGCCCCGACTTTCTGCTGCAGCCCGGCGAGCTGTTGCGCCATTGCGCGGGGCTGCGGGTGGTGGCGTATGAGGATGGATTCTTGAGCGCGCCAGACCGGTTTGTGCAGCGGGTGGTGGCGGTGCGGGAAAGCGCGACGCGTGAGGCACCCGCCAGACACCTGCTGCAACGCTGAACCCGATCGCTCACGGTCTGGCACAGGGCGCGAGACGCCCTCAAGCCATCACTTCCCCACCAGCTGGTTGAGCTTGTCCGCCTCAAAATGCTCTTCGCGGGCGGCGTCGGCGGGCACGCAGTTGCCTTTTTGCGCGCACGACAGTTTTTCAATCGCCTGCCAGAGCAGCGCAATTTGGTGCTCTTGGCTGCCGGTTTTGTCGATCAGGCCGCGCATGGCCTGGTTGAGCGGATCGTCGTCTTGGGTGATGCCGTAGGCGCTGAACTTGCTCTTGTCTTCGGTCACGTCGGCGCTGGCGCCGTCCTTGCTGGGAATGATGCGCGCCGGAATGCCCACCGCCGTGGCGCCGGCGGGCACCGGCTTGATCACCACCGCATTGCTGCCAATCTTGGCGCCGTCGCCCACCTCAAAGCCGCCCAGCACCTTGGCGCCGGCGCTCACCACCACGTTTTTGCCGAGTGTGGGGTGGCGTTTGCTGCCTTTGTAGAGTGAGGTGCCGCCCAGGGTCACGCCCTGGTAGATCGTGCAGCCGTCGCCGATTTCGGCGGTTTCGCCCACGACCGTACCCATGGCGTGGTCAAAGAACACCCGATCGCCAATGCGCGCGCCAGGGTGGATTTCGATGCCAGTGAACCAGCGGTTGAGGTGCGAAATGAAGCGCCCCAGCCATTTGAAGCCGTGGGTCCAGCACCAGTGGGCGGGCCGATGCAACCACACCGCGTGCAGGCCGGGATAACAGGTGACGACTTCCCAAGTGGTGCGCGCAGCGGGGTCGCGCTCAAGGATGCACTGGATGTCGGTTCGGATTCGGGCAAACATGGGGGGAGTCTAGCGCTTGGCTTTATCCGCTGTGCTCAGCATGGCCTTGGCCACACCGCGCAAGATGTGCACCTCTTCCGGGCTCAGGCGGGCGCGGTTGAACAGCTGGTTGAGGCGGGGCATGAGTTTTTTGGGCGCGGCGGGGTCGAGAAAGTCCACCGCCACCAGGGCCTGCTCCAAATGGCTCAGAAGCCCGGCCACGGCGGTGGCGTCCGCCTCGCGCGGGTCAGTTGCGCTGGAGGCTTCGGACTCTGCGCCAAACCCGCCCAAAGCCTGGCGCCAGTCGTAAGCGACCAGTTGCACCGCCGCCGCGAGGTTGAGCGAGCCGAACTGCGGATGGGTGGGAATGGAGAGGCACACATGGCTGCGGTAGACGTCTTCGTTTTTCATGCCAAAGCGTTCCGAGCCGAACAGAAACGCCACGCCCTCGGGACGCTGCTCGGGCGACACCGGGGCGCTGGCCGAGCCCAGCAGGTGTTCAAAATGCGCGCGCGGCGCGCGGGTGGGCGGGCCAAAGTCGCGCGGCGTCATGGCGGTGGCGCACAGGTGGCTCACCCCTTCTAGCGCTTCGTCCAGCGTGTCGACGATGCGCGCCTGATCGAGCACGTCGTTGGCGCCGCTGGCGCGCTGGATGGTTTCTTCGCGTTTGAGCACATTGGGCCAGCGCGGCGCGACCAGCACCAGCTCGTCAAAGCCCATGACTTTCATGGCGCGGGCGGCGCCGCCCACATTGCCGGCGTGGCTGGTTTCAATGAGGACGAACTTGGTGCGCATACGAATAGCCCCCCGCGCCGCTTCGCGTCACCCCCCTCGGGGGGCCACTCCGACGGACCGGCAAAGCCGGATCCGTGGTGTGCTGACACAACGGTGGTAGGCGCGGGAGAGGTTGGCCGTTAAAATACGCGATTGTCGCCGCCCCGCATCGCCGGGGCGTTGCGTTTTTGATGCTCTTGCCCTGTCTTCGGCCGCCGCAGGTGGCCCGCGCCAAGGAACACAATTCATGTCGTCCAATCTTCATCCCATGCTCAATGTGGCCATCAAGGCCGCACGCGTCGCCGGTTCCATCATCAACCGGGCAGCGCTTGATGTGGAGGCCGTTCGGGTCACCACCAAACAAACCAACGACTTCGTCACCGAAGTCGACCACGCGGCCGAGGCGGCCATCATCGAGACCCTGCTCACCGCCTACCCCGACCATGGCATTTGGGCTGAAGAATCCGGTCGCCGCGACGGCAAAGGCCGCGACAAGGATCACATCTGGATCATCGATCCACTGGACGGCACCACCAACTTCATTCACGGCTTCCCGGTCTATTGTGTGAGCATTGCGCTCATGGTCAAAGGCCGCATCGAGCAAGCCGTGATTTACGACCCCACCCGCAACGATCTGTACTGCTCCACCCGAGGACGCGGCGCTTATCTGAACGACCGCCGCATCCGTGTCGCCAAGCGCACCACGCTGCGCGAATGTCTGTTGAGCACCGGCTTTCCCTTCCGCCCGGGCGACGCCTTCCAGACCTATCTGCAATTGATTGGCGACGTGATGCCGCGCTGCGCAGGTGTGCGCCGCACCGGTTCGGCCGCGCTCGACCTGGCCTATGTGGCTGCTGGCTTCAGCGACGGTTTCTTCGAACTCGGGCTCTCACCCTGGGACGTGGCTGCGGGCTCGCTGATCGTGACCGAGGCCGGTGGCCTGATCGGCAACTTCAGCGGCGAGTCGGACTTTCTGGAACAAAAGGAATGCCTGGCCGCCAACCCGCGCATCTACGGCCAGCTCATTGGCATGCTGGGCAAATACAGCAAGTTCGCCAGCGCTGGCGACAAGGCCGCAGTGCGCCAAGCGCGCACCGGCAAGCTGGGCAAGACCGACGATGCGACAGCGGCCGAGGGCGCCGACGGCACACCCACTGATGAAACCCCTGCGCCCAAGGGCGACGACGCGCCGTTCTGAGCCCCGCCGATGCGAGGCTAAAAAGCCCGGCCAGCCTGTACAGGCTGCCGGGCTTTTTGCTGCCAGCACACGGACACGCTGTTTTCGCCGTTTTCGTCATTTGTGCGAAAACAAGGGAAGGCCTACACTAGAGGCATGAGCACTGCCACCGAACTCAAAGACCTTCCAGCCTCCGCACGGCGCGCTATTTCGCGCTTGGAGCACCAGGTCAACCATCTGAGCCAACAGCTCCAAACGCTGCACCATATGCTGGAGCACAGCGGGCTGGCGCACAGTGCCGCCTTGCCTGAGGCGACACCACCCACCAGCCACACCCGCGGACGCACCGCCGGGGGCGTGGCTGGCGCACAGGCGCGGGGCGAAGCGGCCAAAGTGGGCTGGATTCAAGTGGGCGAACTGGTGCCGGCCAAAACACTGGCCGACAGCTGGGGTCTGTCGCCGCAGGCGCTTGGGCCCGCCGCCGAGCGGCAAGAAATCTTTGCCATGACACACAAGCGCATGCGCTACTACCCGGCAGAGTTTCTTGCGCTGGAGCGCAGCGTGGTTGCCCACATCAACCAAACCTTGGGGGAACTGCCAGATATGGAAAAACTCCTGTTCTGGAAGCGCCCGCACGGCGCCTTGGGGGGTCTGACCATCACGCAGACGCTGCTGAAGCACAACGGCGGCGGCCTTGACAAGGTGCTGTCGCTGGCGCAGGCCTGGACCCAACGCAACAGCCACTGATGCCTCTGCGTACACCCGAGCCGGGCACGTTTGAGCACTTGTTGCAAGCGGTGCACCTGCCTGCCGCATCGCTGCTGCGTCTGTCGCGCCACCCCGGCACGGAGCCCCACTGGTCGCAGGGCCGATACAGGTTTGATGGGCCGCAACACGCTGGCGGATTCGGCACCTGTTACGCAGCCGACGACTTGGGGGTCGCGTTCTGCGAATCGGTGATTCACGAGTGCGCCTGGTTCAACCAAGGCCAATATGTGCTGCCAGCACACGATGT
>CAMBOY010000017.1 GCA_945869245.1 Hydrogenophaga intermedia | reverse complement strand
AACAACTACCGTCCGCAGTTCTATTTCCGCACCACCGACGTGACCGGCTCGATTGAGCTGCCCGAAGGCAAGGAAATGGTCATGCCTGGCGACAACGTGTCGATCACCGTCAAGCTGATCGCCCCGATCGCCATGGAAGAAGGCCTGCGCTTTGCCATCCGCGAAGGCGGCCGCACCGTCGGCGCCGGCGTCGTGGCCAAGATCATTGCGTGATCTTTGTGAGCTGGCCTGTGGCACACGTGCCGCAGGCCTCTGACACCGCAGCAACAAGGAATCACCATGAGCAAGCAAAAAATCCGCATCCGTCTGAAGGCATTCGATTACAAGCTGATCGACGCCTCGGCCGCCGAAATCGTTGACACCGCCAAGCGCACCGGCGCCATCGTCAAGGGCCCCGTGCCCCTGCCGACCCGCATGAAGCGTTTTGACATTCTGCGCTCGCCGCACGTCAACAAGACCAGCCGCGACCAGTTCGAAATCCGCACCCACCAGCGTCTGATGGACATCGTGGACCCGACCGACAAGACGGTCGACGCCCTGATGAAGCTCGACTTGCCGGCTGGCGTGGACGTCGAAATCAAGCTGCAGTGAAGACGGGCTCCCCCTGCGCCGCGTAAGCGGCTTCCCCCTCTGTGGCGCGCCTTCGGCGCTTCGAGGGGGACGGCACCAGTGGCCCGGCAAAGCCGGTTCCACGGCGCCCTGGGGCTGGGCTCACCCTCGCCTGTTGCCAAATTAAAGTTCGCCGGTTATACTGGCGGGCTTTTCGGGCCTCTGGCCCTTAACCGCGTTCGTGTTTTCTTCTGAAAATGCGGCGCACCATCAGCCCCGGCCAATTGAAGTCGGGAACGGAGAAAACAATGAGTCTTAGCAACTCCCTCGGGTTGTTGGGTCGCAAGGTGGGCATGATGCGTCTGTTCACCGATGACGGCGATGCAGTGCCTGTCACGGTGGTCGATGTGTCGAACAACCGCGTGACCCAAGTCAAAACCCAAGCCCATGACGGCTACGATGCGCTGCAAGTGACCTTCGGTTCGCGCCGCGCTTCCCGTGTCACCAAGCCGGTGGCCGGGCATCTGGCCAAAGCCGGCGTGCAAGCCGGTGAAATCATCCAAGAATTCCGCGTGGCCGCTGATGTGGCAGCGCAGTACCCCGCAGGTGCCGTGGTGCCCGCGCAGGTGCTGTTTGTGGCTGGCCAAAAGGTGGACGTGCAAGGCACCTCCATCGGTAAAGGCTTTGCCGGCACCATCAAGCGCCACAACTTCAGCTCGCAGCGCGCGTCGCACGGTAACAGCCGTTCGCACAACGTGCCGGGCTCGATCTCCATGGCGCAGGACCCGGGCCGTGTGTTTCCGGGCAAAAAAATGACCGGCCACATGGGCGCTGAAACCGTGACCACCCAGAACCTGGACGTGGTGCGTGTGGACGAAGCCCGCCAACTGCTCATGATCAAAGGCGCAGTGCCGGGCTCCAAGGGCGGTTTTGTGACCGTTCGTCCCGCCATCAAATCCAAAGGAGCAAACTGATGCAAGTTGAACTCCTGAACGACCAGGGTCAGGCCGCTTCCAATGTGGACGTGCCCGATACCGTGTTCGGTCGTGACTACAACGAATCGCTGATTCACCAGCTGGTCGTGGCCTACAAGGCCAACGCCCGCCAGGGCACGCGTGCACAAAAAGACCGCCAGATGGTCAAGCACTCGACCAAAAAGCCGTTCAAGCAAAAAGGCACCGGCAACGCCCGTGCTGGTATGACGTCTTCCCCGCTGTGGCGCGGAGGCGGTCGCATCTTCCCGAACAGCCCCGACGAGAACTTCACCCAGAAGCTCAACAAGAAGATGTACCGCGCCGGTATGGCTTCGATCCTGTCGCAGCTGGTGCGCGAAGGCCGTCTGGCGGTGGTGGACTCGATGAAGGTCGACTCGCCCAAGACCAAGGCCCTGGCCGCCAAGTTCAAAGCCATGAACCTGCAGCACGTGCTCGTGATTGCCGAGGAAGTGGACGAGAACCTGTACCTGGCTTCGCGCAACCTGCCCAATGTGTTGGTGGTTGAGCCGCGCTACGCCGACCCCGTGTCGCTCGTGCACTTCAAGAAGGTGATCGTCACCAAGGCTGCCGTCGACCAACTGAAGGAGATGTTCGCATGAGCACCACCACATTCGACGAAGGCCGCCTGATGCAGGTCCTCGTGGCACCGATCGTGTCCGAGAAGGCCACCATGGTCGCTGAAAACACCAACGCTGTGCTGTTCAAAGTGCTGCGCAATGCCACCAAGCCCGAAATCAAGGCCGCTGTGGAACTGATGTTCAAAGTGGAAGTGACCGGCGTGTCCGTGCTCAACCAAAAGGGCAAGGCCAAGCGCTTTGGCAAAACTGTTGGCCGTCGCGACCATGTGCGCAAGGCCTACGTGACGCTCAAGCCCGGTCAAGAACTCAACTTCGGTGGGGAGGCCGCGTAATCATGGCAGTCATTAAGATGAAACCCACCTCGCCAGGCCGTCGCGGCATGGTGAAGGTGACGCGCGAAACCCTGCACAAAGGTTCGGGTTATGCGCCCCTGCTGGAAGCCCAGCACCAAAAAGCGGGTCGCAACAACAACGGCCACATCACGGTTCGCCACAAAGGCGGCGGTGCCAAGCACCACTACCGCGTTGTCGACTTCAAGCGCACCAAGGATGGTATTCCCGCCAAGGTCGAACGCATTGAATACGACCCGAACCGCACCGCGCACATCGCGCTGTTGTGCTACGCCGACGGCGAGCGCCGCTACATCATCGCCCCCCGTGGCGTGGAAGTGGGCGCTACCCTGATGTCGGGCGCCGAGTCGCCGATCCGCGTGGGCAACACCCTGCCGATCCGCAACATCCCGGTGGGTTCGACCATTCACTGCATTGAGTTGCAAGTCGGCAAAGGCGCCCAAATCGCCCGCTCCGCTGGCGCCTCGGCGGTGTTGCTGGCCCGCGAAGGCATTTACGCTCAGGTGCGTATGCGCTCGGGTGAGGTGCGCAAGATCCACGTGGAATGCCGCGCCACCATTGGCGAAGTGTCCAACACCGAGCACAGCCTGCGCCAGATCGGCAAGGCCGGTGTCAAGCGCCACATGGGCATTCGACCCACCGTTCGCGGTACCGCCATGAACCCGATCGACCACCCGCACGGTGGTGGTGAGGGCAAGACCGGCGAAGGCCGGGCGCCGGTGGATCCGTGGGGCAACCTGACCAAAGGTTACCGTACCCGCAACAACCGCCGCACGCAGAGCATGATCGTCTCGCGTCGCAAGAAGTAAGGGGTTGACGAAATGACTCGTTCTCTCAAAAAAGGTCCCTTCGTTGACCACCACTTGATGGCCAAGGTCGAAAAGGCCGTCGCCACCAAAGACAAAAAGCCGGTCAAGACCTGGTCGCGTCGCTCCATGATCCTGCCCGACTTCATCGGCTTGACCATTGCGGTGCACAACGGCAAGCAGCACGTGCCCGTGTACATCACCGACCAAATGGTCGGCCACAAGCTGGGCGAGTTTTCGCTGACACGCACGTTCAAGGGCCATCCCGGCGACAAGAAAGCCAAGAAGTAAGGACTAACCATGGAAACCCGCTCTATCGTTCGCGGCGTGCGCCTGTCGGTCGACAAAGGCCGCTTGGTTGCCGACCTGATTCGCGGCAAAAAGGTGGATCAGGCCCTCAACATCCTGACGTTCACGCAGAAAAAAGCTGCCGGCATCGTCAAGAAGGCACTGGAATCTGCCATCGCCAACGCTGAACACAACGACGGCGCCGATATCGACGAACTGAAGGTCAAGACCATCTACGTCGAGCAAGGCACCACGCTCAAGCGTTTTTCGGCCCGCGCCAAAGGCCGCGGCAATCGCATCAGCAAACCCACCTGTCACATTTATGTGACGGTCGGCAACTGAGGAGGTCACAGGATATGGGACAAAAAATCAACCCGACCGGCTTCCGTCTTGCCGTTTCGCGCAATTGGGCCAGCCGTTGGTACGCCAGCAACCGCGACTTCGCCGGCATGCTGGCCGAAGACATCAAGGTGCGTGAGTACCTCAAAGAGAAGCTCAAGAACGCCGCCGTTTCGCGCGTCGTGATCGAGCGTCCGGCCAAGAACGCCCGCATCACCATTTACTCGGCCCGTCCGGGTGTGGTGATCGGCAAAAAAGGCGAGGACATTGAGAAGCTGAAGAAGGACCTGGCCGCCAAGTTGGGCGTGCCGGTGGCTGTGAACATCGAAGAAGTGCGCAAGCCCGAAATCGATGCCAAGCTGATCGCCGACTCGATCACCCAGCAGCTCGAAAAGCGCATCATGTTCCGCCGTGCCATGAAGCGCGCCATGCAAAACGCCATGCGTTTGGGCGCCCAAGGCATCAAGATCATGTCCGCCGGCCGTCTCAACGGCATCGAGATCGCCCGTACCGAGTGGTACCGCGAAGGCCGTGTGCCACTGCACACCCTGCGCGCCGACATCGACTACGGCACCTCGCTGGCCAAGACCACCTACGGTGTGATCGGCGTGAAGGTGTGGGTCTACAAGGGCGACACCCTGGGCCGCAACGACGCCCCCGTGGCCGCTGAGCCGCGCCAAGAAGAAGAGCGCCGCCCCCGTGGTCCGCGCCGTGAGCGTCCGGCCGGCCCCGCCGCCCGCGCTGCGGTGCGCCGTGGTGGCAACGCCGCTCCGGCCGATGGCAGCGACAAGCCCGCCGAGGCCACCGACAAACCCGCCGTTAAGCGCGTTCGCAAAGACGCACCCGCATCTGCAGCTGCGGACGGCAAAGGAGAATAACTATGTTGCAACCTGCTCGTCGCAAGTTCCGTAAAGAGCAAAAAGGCCGCAACACCGGTATCGCCACCAGCGGCGCTACCGTGGCCTTTGGCGATTTCGGCCTGAAGTCCACCGATCGCGGCCGTCTGACGGCCCGCCAGATCGAAGCCGCTCGCCGTGCGATTTCTCGCCACGTCAAGCGCGGTGGCCGCATCTGGATCCGCGTGTTCCCGGACAAGCCGATCTCCAACGAGCCTGCCGAAGTCCGTATGGGCAACGGCAAGGGTTCTGTTGAGTACTACGTGGCTGAAATTCAGCCTGGCAAGGTGTTGTACGAAATCGTGGGTGTGCCAGAACAGCTGGCCCGCGAAGCGTTCGCCCTGGCCGCCGCCAAACTTCCGCTGCGCACCACATTCGTGACGCGCATGTTGGGCCAGTGATCCGGAGGACATCCACATGAAAACCGCTGAACTGCGCCAAAAAGACGTTGCCGGCTTGCAAGCCGAAGTGAAATCCCTGCAAAAGGCCCATTTCGGTCTGCGCATGCAAAAAGCCACGCAACAACTCAACAACAACGCCACATTGGGCGACACCCGTCGCGCCATCGCTCGCGCCAAGACCATCTTGGCCGAGAAGCAGCGCGCCGCCGCCAAATAAGGAGTGAAGTCATGACGGAAGCCAAAACATCCCTCAAGCGCACCCTGATCGGTAAGGTGGTTAGCGACAAGCGCGCCAAGACCGTGACGGTCCTGGTCGAGCGCCGTGTGAAGCACGAGCTCTACGACAAGATCGTGATGAAGTCCAGCAAGTACCACGCTCACGACGAAAAGAGCGAGTACAAGATGGGCGACATCATCGAGATCAGCGAAAGCCGTCCGCTGTCCAAGACCAAGAACTGGGTTGTGACCCGTTTGGTGCAAAAGGCAGCGCTGGTGTAAGCCTGTTGTCTGCGTCTTCAGCAGACTGCCAAAAAGCGACCGACAATTCGGTCGCTTTTTTTTCGCCCGTGGCGGGGCCGTTTTCCAGCCTGAGGAGGCCATCATGATCAAAGTCGGAGACACATTGCCAGCGGTTACGCTGATGGAGTATGTGGAAGTGGAGGGCAATGGCTGCAGCATCGGCCCCAACGCCGTGGAAGCCGCTCAAGCGGCGGCTGGCAAGACCATTGCCTTGTTTGCGGTGCCGGGCGCTTTCACGCCCACCTGCTCGGTCAAACATGTGCCCGGGTATGTGGAACACGCCGAGGCCTTCAAGGCCGCTGGGGTCGACGAGATTTGGTGCCTCAGCGTGAACGACGCATTTGTCATGGGCGCTTGGGCCCGTGAGCAGCACACCGCCGGCAAGGTGCGTATGCTGGCGGACGGCAGCGCCGACTTCGCCAAGGCCACTGGCCTGACGCTGGACCTGACCGCGCGCGGCCTGGGCCTGCGCAGCGACCGCTATTCGCTGTTGGTGAAAGACGGCGTGGTCCAGGCGATCAACCGCGAGGCACCCGGCAAGTTCGAGGTCAGCGACGCGGCCACCTTGTTGGCCCAAGCCAAGGCGCTGTAAGGCCGCGCAGGGCGCTCACAAAGCCACTTTGAGGTAGTGGGCGCCTGGCAAGGGGTTGTGGTAGTAGGGCGCTACTTCCACAAACCCCACTTCTTGGTAGAGCGCGCGGGCGGCTTCCATGTCGCTGAGGGTGTCGAGCAGCATGTTCGAATAACCCGCGAGCCGTGCGTGCGTCACGGTGGCGTCCACCAGCAGACGCCCAAGGCCAAAGCCACGAAAAGCCGCGCGCACAAACAGCCGCTTCATTTCGCAGGCGTTGGGGTGGTCGCTCGCCACCAGTGGGCGAAACGCACAACATCCCGCGGCCACGCCGTCTACGGTGGCCAAGAACAGTCCGCCGCCCGGTTCGCTGTACGCGCTGGGCAGGGTGTCAAGTTCTTCTTGAAAACCCTGAAAGCACAGGTCGATGCCCAAATCGCGCTGGTACTCGACAAACAACGCACGGATGTCGGCCAGCTCGGTGGCACTGCGTGCCGGAACAATCGCTATCTCGGGTGGCAAAACAGAGGGGGCAGGCATGATGCTGTCACTGTAGCGCAAGCTCAGCCAAAGGCGCTGAAGGCGTGGCGTTGGCCGTACCACACCACCGCAGCCACCAAGGCTGCACAGACCACGGCCAGCACCAGCGCCAAGGTGCGGCGCCGTCCATTGTCTTGACTGGCGGGTGCGTCGGCGCCGTCCACCACTTTGTTGCCGTGCCACATGGCCGGCACCAAGCGCTCGCGCAGCGCCACCGAGTGAAAGGCCACCGCCAGCAGGTGCAGCACCACCAGGCCCAGCACCACAAATTTGCCCACCTGTTTGTGGTACCAGGTGGCCAACTGCACGGTGTCGCCGCTGACCAAGCTGGTCAGAGGGCCAGCGTAGGCGATCTCGTCGTCGACCATCAGGCCTGCCACCGCTTGCAGAGCCAAGGCCAGCAGCATCGCCACCACCGCCCAACTGCCCAGCGGGTTGTGCCCCCAGTGCAGGCGCGGCTCGCGCCCACCCTGGACGTAGCGCAGCACCGACGGCAAACCGAGCGGGAACTGCACAAAACGCGACCAGTAACCGCCCACCACGCCCCACAGCAGGCGAAAGGCCACCAGGGTCAGCACACCGTAGCCCAGGCGCATGTGCCAGACCATGGCGTCACCGCCGACGTTGCCCGTGATGACCAAGCCCAACACGGCCAGGGCCAGGGCCCAATGAAAAACGCGGGTGGGGAGATCCCAAATGCGCAACAACATAAGCACCTTTCTATAAATCTAGAGATTTACCCTAGTACAAGAGTTCCAGCGGAACGCTCGGATATCGCGCAGTATCCACACCAGCGTAATGCCTGTGCGTTACCGTGTCACACGCCGTGATTGTTTCACTGTTAACAGGAGAATGTATGAAAGTTGCACTGAGCCTTGCTGTCGCCGCCTGGATGGTCGCCTCGCCGGTCCACGCCCAGTTTCAGAAACCCGAAGACGCAGTCAAGTACCGCAAATCGAGCTTGAGCGTCATGGGCACCCATTTCGCCCGCCTGGGTGCCATGGCCAACGGCCGCGCGCCCTACGACGCCAAACTGGCGGCAGAGAACGCCGAGGTGCTGGAAACCCTGGCCAAACTGCCCTGGGCCGCCTTTGGTCCAGGCACCGATCAGGGCGACACCCGAGCCAAACCCGAAATCTGGCGCGAACAAGCCAAGTTCACTGACGCGGCCGGCAAGATGCAGACCGAAGTCGGCAAGCTGGTGGTGGCCGCCCGTACGGGCAATTTGGACCAGCTGAAAGCGGCATTTGGTCCGGCAGCACAAACCTGCAAGGCTTGCCACGACGCGTACCGCAAGGACTAAGCGACACCGCTGCTGAAGGCGTGGGTTCGCTCAGGCTTTCAGCAGCTTGTCGAGCAAGCCGTGCAAGGCGGCGAAATCGGGTTCGCCGACATAGCGCTTCACAATGTTGCCGCCCTTGTCCACAATGTACGTGGTGGGTGTGAGCTTGACGTCGCCCCAGGCGGTGGCGATCTCGCCGGTGTTGTCCAGCGCCACCTTAAAAGGCAACTGCCGACTTTGGGCAAAGTTGAGCACCCACGCGGGGGGGTCGTAGCTCATCGCCACGGCCAGGGTGTCGAAACCACGCGAGGCGAACTTGCGGTACGTGTCTACCAGCGCGGGCATTTCCTTCACGCAAGACACGCAGGTGGTGGCCCAGAAGTTCACCAGCAAGACCTTGCCTTTGAGCTCGTTGGTCGTCACGCTGCTGCCGTCGAGCAACACAAAACGCGACTCGGGCGCCGCATCGCGACCGGCACAAGCCGTCAACGCAGGCGCCAGCATGGAGCCCAGGCCAGCGGCCAATAACAGACGGCGATTGAACGGAACAGCGACATTTGTCATGGTCTGGGAAATAGAAGGAAACGACACAGCGGATCGGCCAGCGTCACACCCGCAACTGTGGCAAGGTGGATGCCATCGACATCTTGTACAGGAGCGACCATGGACCGACGGCAGTTTACCCACACACTGGCTTGGCTGGCTTGTCCCACAGCGGCGTTGGCCAATCCCTTGGCCTCTATCAAACCAGCCGAGGCCAGCGCCGGCATCAAGGCCGCATTGGACAAAGGCGTGCAAGTGGCGGTGGCACAACTGGGCGCAGCCGATGGATTCCTTGGCAACCCAAAAGTTCGTATCCCACTGCCAGGTTTTTTGGCCGATGCCAGCCAGTTGCTCAAAGTGACCGGGCAGGGTGCCCGTGTGGACGAGCTGGTGACGGCCATGAACCGCGCCGCCGAGACCGCCGTGCCGCTGGGCAAAAACTTGCTGCTGGGTGCGGTCAAGAACATGACGGTTGCCGACGCCACGGCCGTGCTGACCGGAGGCGACGACGCGGTGACGCGTTTTTTTGCCGACAAAACCCGTGGGCCTTTGGGTGTGCAGTTTTTGCCCGTGGTGCAAAAGGCCACTGCCCGCGTCGGCTTGGCCGACCGCTACAACCGGGTGGCGGGCAAGGCCGCTGGGCTGGGGCTGATCAAGGACAGTGAAGCGAATATCGAACGCTATGTCACGGACAAAACCCTCGACGGTTTGTACACGGTGATTGCCGAGCAGGAGCGCGCCTTGCGCGCCAACCCGGCGCAAGCGGGCAGCGCCATCCTCAAAAAGGTGTTTGGCGCTTTGCAATAGACGCCAGGGCGGCGCGCTGGGCGCTCAGCGCAGCCGCCGCCGTGCCTCGGCCAGCCGCTGCTCTAGGTAGGCCCCGTACAGCTCCGGCACCGCCACGCCCACCAAGCGCTCGGCCAGCTCTTGGCCTTGGGCGTTCCAAAACAGCACGGTGGGCGCAAACCGCGCCCGCCAAGCGCGCGCTTGCTCGGCTGGTGTGGTGAAGCTGCCGTCAAAGGCCTGCAGACGCTGGCTGCGCTCGCGAACGTCCAATTCGAAAGCCACCACATCGCCGTTGGCCCGCATGGGCCCCAGATACTGGTTGCGCACAATGTCGCACCAGGGGCAACCAGCGAGGGTGGTCATGATGACCAGGGGTTGTCCAGCGGCGTTGGCGCGTTCAGCGCTCTGGCGCAATGAGGCGATGGCAGGCAAGTGGGCGGCGCTCATCCGCACAGTATGCGCCAGAATGTGGGGCATGACACCCACCCCAATCTCGCCGCTGTGGGCGGTACTGGCCGCCTCGGCGCTCACGCTGGCCTGCTCGCCCACCTTCAACTGGCGCACCACCCAGGTCGAGGGCACGCCACTGCAGGCCTCGCTGCCTTGTAAGCCCGAGTCGGCAGTGCGGCCCGTGGCGCTGCCCAGTGGGACGGCCGATTTGTCGATGATGGCGTGTGAAGCGGGCGGCTTGCGTTTTGCCTTGGGCTGGATGCGGGTGCCGGGTGCCAATGCCGATTTGCTGCAGGCCTGGCAGCGCGCGAGCTTGTCCACGGTGGGCAAAGCCCCGGGCACTGGGGCCCCGGACAGCTGGGCTTGGCAAGTACCGGGTGCCACCCTGAGCCAAGCGGTGCAGACCGACGGACAGGGTCCGCGTGGCGAGGCACTGGTGGTGCGGGCGGTCTATTTTGTGCAGGGCGACATCGCCTACCAGGCGGCGGTGTACGGCCAGCGGCCAGACCGCTCAGAGGTGGCGCCATTTTTTGAGGCCCTGCGCCTGCCTTGAGGCCCTGCGCATGGGGCTCAGGACAACGCGCCGCGCACGGATAAACTCCCACCCATGAACGGCATTCTGATCGTCGCCCACGCACCCCTGGCCAGCGCTTTGCGGGCCTGTGTGCTGCACGTGTTTGCCGACGCCGCCGACAGCGTGCGGGCGCTGGACGTGCAGCCCAATATGCCGCCAGAGGAGACCCTGGCACAGGCCCGGCTGCTGGCGGCGCAGTGCCACGAGACCTCCTTGCTGGTGCTCACCGATGTGTTTGGCGCCACCCCGTGTAATGTGGCGCAGCGCCTGGTCGATGGGGTGCAAAGCAAGCTGATCGCTGGCGTCAATTTGCCCATGCTGCTGCGCACCGTGTCGTACCGCCACGAATCGCTCGATGCCCTGGTGTCGCGCGCCATGATTGGCGCCACCCAAGGCGTGATCCAGGTGGCGGTGACCGCGCCCCAAGTCCAAGCTCGACGTCCATCTCATGATCAAGACCACCGCGACCATCAGCAATAAGCTGGGCCTGCACGCCCGCGCTTCGGCCAAGTTGACCAAATTGGCGGGTGGGTTTGTCTCGGATGTGTGGATGAGCCGCGCCGGCCGGCGCATCAACGCCAAAAGCATCATGGGTGTGATGATGCTGGCCGCCGGCTTGGGCAGCGAGGTGGAGATCGAGATCGACGGGCCGGATGAGCAAGCGGCGATGGATGCCTTGCTCGCGCTCATCAACGACAAATTCGGCGAAGGGGAGTAAGGCATGACCTTTGTCGTTCACGGCCTGCCGGTGTCGCGTGGCATTGCCATCGGCCGCGCCGTGATCGTGGCGTCGAGTCGGGCCAATGTGGCGCACTACTTCATTGCCCCCGATCAGGTGCGCAGCGAGATTGATCGGTTGCGCTTGGCGCGCGATGGTGTGGTGATGGAAATCGAGGCCTTGCAGCAGTCCTTGGGCGATGAGGCCCAGGACGCCCATCCCGAGCTCAGCGCCTTGCTCGATGTGCACCTGATGCTGCTGCAAGACGAGCAGCTCAGCCATGGCGTGCGGCAGTGGGTGGTGGATCGGCATTACAACGCCGAATGGGCCTTGAGCGCGCAATACGAGGTCATTGCCCGCCAATTCGACGAAATGGAAGACCCCTACTTGCGCGAGCGCAAGGCCGATCTGGAGCAGGTGGTCGAGCGCATGTTGCGCATCATGCGCGGCCAAGCCACCTTGGCGGCGCCGGCGCAGACGCCGGGCAACGAAGGCCCGCTGGTGCTGATCGCGCACGACCTGTCGCCAGCCGACATGCTGCAGTTCAAGAACAGCGTGTTTGCCGGCTTCGTCACCGACGTGGGTGGCAAGACCAGCCACACCGCCATTGTGGCGCGCAGCATGGACATTCCGGCGGTGGTGGGCGCCCGCTCGGCCAGCCATCTGGTGGTGCAAGACGACTGGGTGGTGATCGATGGCGACGCCGGTGTGGTGATCGTCGATCCGTCGGCGTCGGTGCTGGCCGAATACAGCGCCAAGCAAAAACGGGGCGAGGTCGAGCGCGAGCGCTTGTTGCGCCTCAAAAGCACGCCCGCTGTCACTTTGGACGGCCACCGCATCGAGTTGTTGGCCAATATCGAGCAACCGGGTGATGTGCAGGCCGCGTTGCGCGCGGGGGCCGTGGGTGTGGGCTTGTTTCGCACCGAGTTTTTGTTCATGGGCCGTGGCGCTCAGATGCCAGACGAAGAAGAGCAATACCATGCCTACCGCGAGGTGGTCGAAGGCATGCAGGGTCTGCCGGTCACGATTCGCACCATCGATGTGGGAGCCGACAAACCCTTGGACGGCCATGGGCGCGAGGGCTCACACCTCAATCCCGCCTTGGGGCTGCGCGCCATTCGCTGGAGCTTGGCCGAACCCGCCATGTTTTTGCTGCAGCTGCGCGCGGTGTTGCGCGCCGCCGCCCACGGCAGCGTGCACCTGCTCATTCCCATGCTGGCGCACGCCAGTGAAATCCGCCAGACCTTGGCGATGGTGCGGCGCGCGCGCGAACAGCTCGATGCCCAAGGCAAGGTGCATGGCCCGGTCAAGCTTGGCGCGATGATCGAAATTCCGGCGGCGGCACTGACGGTGCCCCTGTTTCTGCAGCATTTCGATTTCCTGTCGATTGGCACCAACGACCTGATTCAGTACACGCTGGCGATTGATCGCGCCGACGAAACCGTGGCCCACTTGTACGACCCTTTGCACCCGGCGGTGCTGCAGTTGGTGAGCCAGACCATTGCCCAGTGCCAAGCGCAAGGCAAGGGGGTGAGTGTGTGTGGTGAGATGGCCGGTGATGTGGGCATGACCCGGCTGCTGCTGGGCCTGGGCCTGCGCAGCTTCTCTATGCACCCGTCGCAGATTCTGCAAGTCAAGCAGCAGATCCTGCGCTGCGACGCCGGCAAGCTCGGCGCCTGGGCCCACAGCGTGTTGCAGGCCGAGGACCCAGCGGCATTGATGGCCGATTGAGGGCAGTTTGCTCGGGTTCAGCGGCGGGTGGCCAGCACCGCTGCGCCGATGATCATGGCCGCCGCCAGACCGACCGACCAGCTCGGTGACTCGCCGCGCACCAGCAGCAAGGTCAAGGTCGACAGCAAGGGGGTCAGAAAACTCAGCACCCCGATGTGCCGCGCGTCACCGCGTTTGAGGGCGGCGTCCCACAAAAAGAACGCGCCGCCCAGCGGACCCAGACCCATCAACACAATCAGCGCCCAGTCGGTGCCGCTGAGCGCCACCGAAGGTTCGAGCCAGGCGTGGCACAGCAAGGCCAGCGCGCCCGACACCCAGGCGAAGCCGCCAATGGCTGCTGAAGGAAATGCCGCCACCCGCTGCGTCAGCAGCGAATAACTGGCCCAGATAAAGGCCGAGCCCAGCGCCGGGATGTAGCCCCAGGCCCACACCGCGTCGGCGTTGCCCCCGCGACCCAGTATGGCCAGCGCCGCACCGGCAAAACCCAGCAGAGCAGCCAGCACATGCTGGCTGCTCAGGCGAACACCTGGCAGAAACAGCGGCGCCATCAACACAATGCCCAGCGGCCACAGGTAATTGACCAGATTGGCCTGCACTGGCGGCGCGTGCCGCAGCGCAATAAAGAGCAAAAAGTGAAAGCCAAACAGCCCGTACACCCCCAGCGCCAGCGTGCTGGCGGGCACCCGCCAGGCGCGCAAATTGCCGCGCGACAGCGGCACGGCGATCAGCCCGCCGACCAGGAGCGCCAGGCCGGTGAGCAAAAACGGCGGCACATGCGACAAGGCCACACCGAGTGCAGCAAGAGATGCCCACAGCGCAATGGCGCCCAGGGCGTAGACATTGGCGCTCACTGCGGGGTGTCAGCTCGGGTTGAGCACGCCGTGGGCTTGCTGATCGGCGTGGTAGCTGCTGCGCACCATGGCACCGACGGCGGCGTGGGTGAAACCCATTTCGTACGCCTTCTCCTCGAACATCTTGAAGATGTCGGGGTGCACATACCGGCGCACAGGCAGATGGTGGCCGCTGGGTGCGAGGTATTGACCGATGGTCAGCATGTCGATGTGGTGCGCGCGCATGTCGCGCATCACATCGAGGATTTCTTCGTCGGTCTCGCCCAGTCCCACCATCAGGCCGCTCTTGGTTGGGATGTGCGGGAACAGCGCCTTGAACTTTTTGAGCAGATTCAGGCTGAACTGGTAGTCCGAGCCCGGGCGGGCTTGTTTGTACAGGCGCGGCACGGTTTCCATGTTGTGGTTCATCACATCGGGTGGCGCAGCTTTGAGGATCTCCAGCGCGCGGTCGTCGCGGCCGCGGAAATCGGGCACCAGCACCTCGATTTGCGTGTGTGGCGACAGCTCGCGCGTCTTGCGGATGCACTCCACAAAGTGCCCCGCGCCGCCGTCGCGCAGGTCGTCGCGGTCCACGCTGGTGATAACGACGTATTGCAGCTTGAGCTGCGCAATCGTCTTGGCCAGGTTCTCGGGCTCGTCCACATCGAGCGGGTCGGGCCGGCCGTGGCCCACATCACAAAACGGGCAGCGGCGGGTGCACTTGTCGCCCATGATCATGAAGGTCGCCGTGCCCTTGCCAAAGCACTCGCCGATGTTGGGGCAGCTCGCTTCCTCGCACACCGTCACCAGCTTGTTGCTGCGCAAGATGTCCTTGATTTCGTAGAAGCGGGTGGTGGGTGAACCGGCCTTGACACGGATCCACTCGGGCTTTTTCAGCACCGGCGCGGCCTCGACTTTGATGGGGATGCGCGCGGTTTTGGCCTGGCTTTTTTGTTTGGCGCTGGCGTCGTAGCTGCCGCTGGGCTGCGCCTCCCGGATCGTGGCGGGGTCGGTGGGCAAAGGGGTGGAGGCGTCGGTGTGTGTCATGGGCGGCTGCCGGTGAGGCGCTCAGGGTGCCAGCATCGATTGCAGGTGCGAGCTGAGCCGGGGCTTCACTTCATCTGGTGAAACGTCAACCCCTATTGTAGAAAGGTCCACCGTTTGCAGACCCGCATACCCACACGGATTGATGCGGGCAAACGGTGACAGGTCCATCGCCACGTTCAGCGACAGGCCGTGGTAGGTGCAGTGCCGGCTCACCTTGATGCCCAGGGCGGCGATCTTGCCTAGGCCATCGAACAGCGGCGCAGCGTGCGCGCCATCGGTCTGGCGCTGCGGCCGTTGTGGCAGCAAGCGGTGGTCGCTGGGGTCGTCGAGCCGCACATAAATGCCAGGCGCACCCGCGACCCGGTGGCCTGTGACGCCGATGTCGCGCAAGGTGCGGATCACCGACTCTTCTAATCGGTACACATACTCTTTGACAAAGTAGCCCGCGCGCCGCAAATCGACCAAAGGATAGGCGACCACTTGGCCGGGGCCATGGAAGGTGACCTGCCCGCCGCGGTCGGTCGGCACCACAGGCACATGGCCCGGCGCCAGCAGGTGGCTGTCCTTGCCCGCCAAACCCTGTGTGAACACGGGCGGGTGCTCGCACAGCCACAGCGCGTCGGGGGTGTCGCCCTGGCGCTCGGCCGTGAAGCGCTGCATCGCTGCGTAGGTGGTGGTGTAGGCCACCAGCCCCCAGTCCTGTGTGTTCACAGCACGTACTTCACCAAGGGGTGGCCGGTGAAGGCGCGGTACAGACCATCGAGCTGCTCGCGGTTGTGCACCCACACCTGCACCGTGAGCCCCAGGTAATTGCCGGCGCGGCTGGGGCGTTGCTCCAGATGCTCGGCACCAAAGCCGGGGTCAACCGCTTGGGCCATGGCGGTCACCGCCGCCACAAAGTCGCTGGTGTTGGCGCCCATGACCTTGATCGGGAAGCGGCAAGGGTACTCAATCAGGGAAGGCTCTTGTTCGTGGGTGGCAGACATGGTGCACTCGCTGCGGAAAACCCGATTATCGAACGCGCTGAGCACAGCATCCCCCGATCTTCTGGCTGGGTTTTCGGTTTGGATGGGGTTTCTACGTATAATGAGAGGCTGTGCTTGTCAGACGTCCGTTGTAACCTGACTGTAATTTGCTGTGCCGACAATGCAACATTCTTCGTCGGATGCCCCAAAACAGTCACACGATGCCGGTGATCCGGATCGCGTGGATGCATGGTCAGATGGCGACGCAGATGCCGACTTCAAGCCCTGGACCGCCGAGCAGGCGCAACAGTGGCGACAGCGCCAGGCCAAGGTGTCGGTGTGGGAGTTGGTTGGCTGGCAAGTGCTGTTGGGTGTACTGGCTTCGTTGCTGGGGTGGCTGCTTACGCAGCGGGTCTCGGTGATGTGGTCGGTGGCGTATGGTGCGGCGTCTGTGGCGCTGCCCTCGGCGGTCATGGCTTATGGCTTGACATCCAGCGCGTTGGCCCGTCTGTTGGCGGGTGTGGCGCAGGCGGCATTGGTCGGGTTTATGTTTTGGGAAGGGGTCAAGGTCCTCTTGGTGGTGCTCATGTTGTGGGCAGCGCCTAGGGTGGTGCCTGATCTCAGCTGGCTGGGCCTGTTGGCCGGGCTGGTCTTGGTGCTTAAGGTGCACTGGCTCGGGTGGTGGATCCGGAGCCGGCGCGGTCAACAAACACGCTGATTGGGCGACACGAACATGGCAGCAGAAGGTAGCGGTCCAACCCCGGGTGAATACATCCGCCATCACCTGGTTCACCTGAGCAACAAAAAGCAGGAGTCGATCATCGACTTCTCGGTGATCAATATCGACTCGGTGGTCGTCAACATCATCCTGGGTATTTTTGTCAGCTGGATGCTGTGGTCCGCCGCGCGCAAGGCGACCGCTGGCGTGCCTGGGCGCTTCCAGGCAGCGGTGGAAATCTTGGTCGAGATGGTCGAGAGCCAGGCCAAAGCGGTGATCCACAATGCCAATAGCCGCAAGCTGGTGGCACCCATGGCGCTGGTGGTGTTCTGCTGGATTTTCATGATGAACTTCATGGACATGCTGCCAGTCGATTTGCTGCCCTCTATCTGGCACGTGGCTGGCCCGGCCATGGGTTTCCCCGACTATTTGCGTGTGGTGCCCACCGCCGACTTGTCGACCACCCTGGGTCTGTCCGTATCTGTTTTGTTGATGTGCCTGTACTACAACGTCAAGATCAAAGGTCTTGGCGGCTGGGCGCACGAATTGGTGAGCGCTCCTTTTGGCACCAGCAAAAACCCCGTGTGGGCGCTGCTGCTGGGGGTGGTCAACTTCCTGATGCAAATGATCGAGTTCGTGGCGAAGACGGTTTCCCACGGCATGCGGTTGTTTGGCAACATGTTCGCGGGTGAGCTGGTGTTCATGCTGATTGCGCTGTTGGGTGGCTATGCCGCTCTCTCGTTCAGCGGAAGTCTGTTCTTCGTCGGGCACTTGATCGCCGGTACGGTGTGGGCCATCTTCCATATTTTGGTCATCACTTTGCAGGCGTTCATCTTCATGATGCTGACCCTGATTTATCTGGGTCAAGCGCATGACGCTCACTGAAGCGGGCCGCTGAGGCCTCGCTCGGGTTTCTTTTCTCTTTTCTCAACTCACGTCCTTTTCTCATTGGAGTCATCATGGAAAACATTCTGGGTCTGGTTGCGCTGGCATGCGGTTTGATTGTTGGTCTGGGTGCCATCGGCGCTTCGATCGGTATCGCCCTCATGGGTGGCAAGTTTCTTGAAGCCTCTGCCCGTCAGCCCGAACTGATGAACGACCTGCAGACCAAGATGTTCATTTTGGCTGGTCTGATCGACGCGGCCTTCCTGATCGGCGTGGCCATTGCCCTGCTGTTCGCTTTCGCCAACCCCTTCGTTCTGTAATTCAGAAACAGGGCTGTGAGTCACGGGTGCTAAAGCGGCGTGCGCCGCTGTAGCACCGTGTCGAGCAGGTCAAAGCGTCAACAACCCCGGTAACACACAGAAAGGCGTTGCGATGAACATCAATGCAACCCTCTTTGCGCAGGCCATTGTTTTTGCGATTTTGGTGTGGTTCACGATGAAGTTCGTGTGGCCCCCCATCGCCAAAGCGCTGGATGAGCGTGCGCAAAAGATTTCCGAAGGCCTGGCCGCCGCCGACAAGGCCAAATCCGAACTGGCTGTTGCCAACAAGCGTGTCGAAGAAGAGTTGAGCCAATCGCGCAACGAATCGGCCACCCGCCTGGCAGACGCCGAGCGCCGCGCCCAAACGCTGATCGAAGAAGCGAAGGCCCGTGCCAACGACGAAGCCGCCAAGATTGTGGCTGCTGCTCGCCAAGAAGCCGAGCAACAGACCGTCAAGGCCCGCGAGGCTCTGCGCGAGCAAGTGGCCGCGCTGGCTGTCAAAGGTGCCGAGCAGATCCTGCGTCGCGAAGTCAACGCCAGCGTTCACTCCGAACTGCTGGGTCGCTTGAAAACCGAGCTGTGACGCGCATCGCTCAACGCTGAAGACCCATAAGGACCATCATGGCCGAAATCGCCACCATTGCCCGCCCCTACGCTGAAGCGCTGTTCCAGGCCGTCGGTCAGGATGCCGCATCGGCTTCGGTGTGGCTCGATGCCTTGGCCGCTGTGGCGGCCAACGACCAGTTGCGCCAATTTGCCGACAACCCCAAAGCAACCAGCGCCCAGGTGTACGACCTGATGGTGGCGGTTGCCAAAGTGCAGTTGCCGGCGAACGGTCAGAACTTTTTGCGCACCGTGATCGACAATGGCCGGCTCGCGGCCTTGCCCGAAATCGGTCGCCAGTTCAAGGTGCTCAAGAACAGCCAGCAGGGCACGTCCGATGCGGTGGTGTTCAGTGCGTTTGCGATCGATGCATCGGCTTTGGCCGATCTGTCTGGCGTGCTGGAAAAGCGCTTTGGCCGCAAACTCAATTTGCGCGTGGAAGTGCAGCCCGATCTGATCGGCGGCATCCGTGTGGTGGTGGGCGACGAGGTGCTCGACACCTCTGTCAAAGCCCGTTTGGAACAAATGAAAGTGGCTCTGACCGCCTGAAACCCACTGGTTTCTCGCTGTTCTGGCCCACCTCCTATTTTTGAAAGAAGGAAAGAGTCATGCAACTCAATCCCGCTGAAATCTCCGAATTGATCAAGTCGCGCATCCAGGGTCTTGACGCTTCCGCCGATGTGCGCAACCAAGGCACCGTGGTGTCGGTGACCGACGGTATCGTCCGCGTGCACGGCCTGTCCGACGTGATGCAGGGCGAAATGCTGGAATTCCCGGCCACCAAAGACGGCCAGCCGTCTTACGGCTTGGCGCTGAACCTCGAGCGCGACTCGGTCGGCGCCGTGATTTTGGGCGAGTACGAACACATCTCTGAAGGCGACACCGTCAAGTGCACCGGTCGCATTCTGGAGGTGCCGGTTGGCCCCGAACTGATTGGCCGCGTGGTCAACGCGCTGGGTCACCCGATCGACGGCAAATGCCCCATCAACGCCAAGATGACGGACGTGATCGAGAAGGTCGCTCCGGGTGTGATCGCCCGCAAATCGGTGGACCAGCCGGTGCAGACCGGTCTGAAGTCGATCGACTCGATGGTGCCCGTTGGTCGTGGTCAGCGCGAGCTGATCATCGGCGACCGCCAGACCGGCAAAACCGCCGTGGCCATCGACGCAATCATCAACCAGAAGGGTCAGAACATGACCTGCGTGTACGTCGCCATCGGCCAGAAGGCGTCGTCGATCAAGAACGTGGTGCGTGCTCTGGAGCAGGCTGGCGCGATGGAATACACCATCGTCGTGGCCGCTTCTGCCTCTGAATCCGCTGCCATGCAGTACCTGTCGGCCTATTCCGGCTGCACCATGGGCGAGTACTTCCGCGACCGCGGTGAAGACGCGCTGATCGTGTACGACGACCTGTCCAAGCAGGCCGTGGCCTACCGTCAAGTGTCGCTGCTGCTGCGCCGCCCGCCAGGCCGCGAAGCCTATCCTGGCGACGTGTTCTACCTCCACAGCCGTCTGCTCGAGCGCGCCGCCCGCGTCAACGCCGACTACGTCGAAGCCTTCACCAAGGGCGCCGTCAAGGGCAAGACCGGTTCGCTGACCGCGCTGCCCATCATCGAAACGCAGGCCGGCGACGTGTCCGCTTTCGTGCCGACCAACGTGATCTCGATCACCGACGGCCAGATCTTCCTGGAAACCAGCTTGTTCAACGCCGGCATCCGCCCCGCCATCAACGCCGGTATTTCGGTGTCGCGCGTCGGTGGTGCAGCCCAGACCAAGCTGATCAAGTCGCTGTCCGGCGGTATCCGTACCGACTTGGCACAGTACCGTGAACTCGCCGCGTTCGCGCAGTTCGCCTCCGACTTGGACGAAGCCACCCGCAAGCAGCTCGACCGCGGTGCCCGCGTGACGGAATTGCTCAAGCAGGCTCAATACAGCCCACTGCCCATCAGCTTGATGGCCGCTTCGTTGTTCGCGGTGAACAAGGGCTATATGGACGACATCGAGGTCAAGAAAGTGTTGGCCTTTGAAAGCGGCCTGCACGCCCACCTCAAAGACAAGCACGCCGCTTTGGTGGCCAAGCTCGACAACGACAAAGCCATGGACAAGGACGCCGAAGCCGCTCTGACGGCTGCGATCGCCGAGTTCAAGAAGTCCGGCACCTACTGATAGCGCCAGGCATTCCCAACAGGAGCAGCAATGGCAGCAGGCAAGGAAATTCGCGGCAAGATCAAATCGGTGGAAAACACCAAGAAGATCACCAAAGCCATGGAGATGGTGGCCGCCTCCAAGATGCGCAAGGCGCAGGACCGCATGCGTGCGGCCCGGCCTTACAGCGAAAAAGTGCGGCAGATTGTGGGCAACCTCAGCCGCGCCAATCCCGAGTATGTGCACCCCTTCATGCAAATCAACGACGCCAAAGTCGCGGGTTATGTGGTGGTGACCACGGACAAGGGTTTGTGCGGCGGTTTGAACACCAACGTGCTGCGCGCTGTGACTACCCAGTTTCGCGAGCAGCAGGCACAAGGCGTGAGCGCTGAAGTGGTGGCGGTGGGCAACAAGGGTTTGGGTTTTATGAACCGTGTGGGTGCCAAGGTGGTGTCTCAGGTCACTGGCCTGGGCGACACCCCGCATCTGGAGCGGTTGATTGGCCCTGTCAAGACCTTGTTGGACGCCTACACCGAAGGCCGCGTGAAGG
>CAMBOY010000016.1 GCA_945869245.1 Hydrogenophaga intermedia | reverse complement strand
TCGCTGGCTGGGCGGCCGAACACGCCCACGCCGCCTTTGTCGGCAAAGGCGCTGAGCGCCTGCCAGGTGGCCGCTGCCGCGTCGGGGCTGTGGTAGATGCTGCCCAGGCCGTTCTGGCCGATGCGTTGGGTGTCCATGCCCTCGATGGCGGCGTAGTTCAGCTCCAGGCCGGTGGCCACAATCAGATAGTCGTAGGGCACGCTCTGGCCGCTGGCGGTCACCACCTTTTTGCCCTCGGGGTCGATTTCAGCGGCGGCTTCGTTGATCCACTGCACGCCTTTGGGCATGTAGTCGCTGGTGTTGGACACCACATACTCTTTGGGCTTGATGCCCGAGGCCACCAGGGTGAAGCCTGGCTGGTAATAGTGGGCCTTGCGGCCGTCGATCACGGTGATGGTGGCGCCCTTGAGGCTCGCGGCCAGGCGCGAAGCGGCGGTCAAGCCGGCTGCGCCACCACCGGCAATCACGATGCGGGCTTGGGTTTTGATGCTGTCGCGCGCGCTTGCGTGTGCGGTGGCGCTGAGGCCAGCCGCCACGGGCAGGGCGCTGATGGCGCCCAGAAACTGGCGCCGGCTGGGGGTGGTGTTGGACATGTCTTGTCTCCTGGTGCCGAGAAATACCCGGGGGAGTTCTCATCGTCCCGCCTGTGAAACGGTTTTGGTTTGACTTTTGTCAAGTGCTGCTCGGAGGCTCACGTACAACTGAGATGGTCAGATGCTGCTGAGCCATGTGGCCAACTGCCTGAGTGTCAGCCCGATGCTTGCCTGGCAGAAGTTCAAACAAGACCTGGGAGAGCTCAGCGCCACCGCCGCCGCCGAGGTGGGCCGCGTCGACAATACGCGACTGTGGGGCACCCGGATTCAGTGGAGTATCCCGATGCAGGTGGGCGTGAGCGACAGTATTGGGGCGGTGCTCAAGGGCTGAAGCCCTTCAGCTGCATCCGGGGTGCGGCAGGTCAGCGCTCAGGCCGCTTCGTGCAAGAACACCCTCGCCCGGCGAGGCGACACCACCAGGGTTTCACCCTCTTTGAAACCCAAGTCGCGGAATTGCTGCGCAGGAATTTGAGCCTCAATCAGCGGATCGTGGCCTTGTCGCGGTGCGGCATCCACCGGCATCAATTCCAAGCGGGCAATCGGCCCCACCACCACAGCACGGTCCAGCCGGGCCACGATGCCTTGTGGTCGACCCGACGCGTCCACTTCCGTGCCGGGTTGGTAGCGATGCACATCCAGATCGTGCGGACGCACGTAAGTAAAGGCTTGGGCGTTTTGTGCGTTGGCGTGTTCGGGCGTTTGAATGGCCACACCGTCCAGATGCAGCAAGCCTTCGTGCGCGCGGCCGTGGAACAGGTTCACGTCGCCCAAAAAGCCATACACAAACGGGCTGGCCGGGTGGTCCCATACGTCTTGGGGCGAGCCCACCTGTTCAACCACTCCCTGGTTCATCAGCACCACGCGGTCGGCGACTTCTAGCGCTTCTTCTTGGTCGTGGGTGACAAAGATACTGGTGACATGCAGTTCGTCGTGCAAGCGGCGCAGCCAGCGGCGCAGTTCCTTGCGCACTTTCGCGTCGAGCGCGCCAAAGGGTTCGTCGAGCAGCAGCACCTTGGGCTCCACCGCCAGGGCGCGGGCCAAGGCGATGCGTTGGCGCTGTCCGCCAGACAGTTGGGAGGGGAATCGGTCGGCGATCCAATCCAGCTGCACCAACTTGAGCAAGTCGGTGACTTTTTGTTTGATCTGCGCTTCACTTGGGCGCTCGCCGCGCGGCTTGACACGCAGGCCAAAGGCCACGTTTTCAAACACAGTCATGTGACGAAACAGTGCGTAATGCTGAAACACAAATCCCACATTGCGATCGCGCACATGCACCTCGGTGGTGTCTTCGCCGCTGAAGTGAATGGTGCCCGCATCGGGGGTTTCCAGACCGGCAATGATGCGCAGCAGCGTGGTTTTGCCGCAGCCTGAGGGGCCCAGCAGCGCCAACAACTCGCCCGACTGGATGTCGAGGTTGACGTTGCGCAGGGCGTGAAAGTCACCGAAGTGTTTATTGACGTTGCGGATTTCGATGCTCATGGCGATGTTCCTGTGATCAGACAGCGGCCCGAGCCGGATGTGGAAAGTGTTGGGGGTTGTAGTCGGGCTTGGCCTGGGGCGCAGCAACTTCACCGGGTGGTGGGTTGCCTGGACGCGGGGGTTCGGGCGGCAGATCCTTGAGTGTTTTCATTTCATGCTCATGGCGCCACTCCACCACGCTTTTGATGGCCAGAGTCACCAAAGCCAACAAAGCCAGCAACGAGGCTACGGCAAACGCGGCCACCGATTGATACTCGTTGTAGAGCACTTCGACGTGCAACGGCATGGTGTTGGTTTGGCCCCGAATGTGCCCGGACACGACCGACACCGCTCCAAATTCGCCCATGGCTCGGGCGTTGCACAAGATGACGCCATAAATCAAACCCCACTTGATGTTGGGCAGGGTCACACGCCAAAAGGTTTGCCAGCCGGTGGCGCCCAGCACAATGGCAGCCTGTTCTTCGTCATTGCCCTGGGCCTGCATCAGCGGAATCAGCTCGCGCGCGATGAAGGGGAAGGTGACAAAGACGGTGGCCAGGATGATGCCGGGCACGGCAAAGATGATCTTGATGTCGTGTTCCATCAGCCAGGGACCGAACCAGCCCTGCGCGCCGAACACCAGCACATAGATCAGGCCGGCCACCACCGGCGACACGGAGAACGGCAGGTCGATCAGCGTGGTCAGGAAGGACTTGCCCCTGAACTCGTACTTGGCGATGCACCAGGCCGCCGCGACGCCAAACACCAGGTTCATGGGAACAGCCACTGCCGCAATGAGCAGCGTCAGGCGGATGGCGGACCAGGCGTCGGGCTCCTTGAGCGCTTCGGCGTAGGCGTCCCAACCTTTGCGCAAGGCCTCGGTGAACACCGCGGCCAACGGCAGCACCAGAAACAAAAACATGAACCCCAGTGCGATGCCGATGAGCGTCCAGCGGATCCAGGGCGCTTCGGTGGTGCCGCGCTGCGCGGAGCGAAGAGTGTTCTGGCTCATTGCGAATTCCCCGCTGAGCGCTTGCGCTGCCAGCCTTGAAGGCCGTTGATCACAAGCAGTAGCGCAAACGAAATCACCAACATCACGGTGGCCACCGCGGTGGCACCGGCGTAGTCGTATTGCTCTAGCTTGCCGATGATGATCAGCGGCGTGATTTCAGAAACCATGGGCATGTCGCCGGCGATGAAGATGACCGAGCCGTATTCACCGATGGCGCGGGCGAATGCCATGGCAAAACCGGTCAGCAAGGCGGGCGCGATGGTGGGGAAGATGACGCGGCTGAAGGTCTGCCAGCGGGTCGCACCCAGGCAGGTGGCGGCTTCTTCCAGCTCTTTCTCGGTGTCTTCCAGCACTGGCTGCACCGTGCGCACCACAAAGGGCAGCCCGATGAAGATCAATGCGATCACCACCCCGTTGGGGTTGAAGGCGAGCTGGATGCCGTAGGGTTCAAAGAACTGCCCGATCCAGCCGTTGCCAGCCAGCAAGGCGGTGAGCGAAATGCCCGCCACGGCCGTGGGCAGCGCAAACGGCAGGTCCACCAGCGCGTCCACGATCTTCTTGCCCGGGAAGTTGTAGCGCACCAGCACCCAGGCCACCAGCAGGCCGAACACCGCGTTCACACAGGCCGCAATGAACGATGCGCCAAAGGTCAGCCGGTACGATGCCATCACACGCGGCGATGTCACCGCCTCCCAGAACTGCGGCCAGGTCAGGGTGAAGGTCTTGAGCAGCAGCGCCGAGAGCGGGATCAGCACGATCAGGCTCAGGTAGAGCACCGTGAACCCCAGCGTGATGTTGAAGCCCGGCAGCACGCGCGCGCTGCGGCGAGGTCCGGAAGAAGAAGCCGTCCCGGCGGACAGCGTGGCAGTGGTCATATAAGTCCGTGCAACAGAAATGCTGGAGGAACGCAGGTTCGCAACGGGCGAGGTGTCTCGATCCAGAGGTGCGGTGGAACCGGCTTCGCCGGGCCACTCGCACCGTCCCCCCTCCCAGCGCTGCGCAGCGGCGCGCCAGAGAGGGGGGAAGCCGCGTCAGCGGCGCAGGGGGGTGCTTACTTTGTCGTGTAGAGTTTGTCGAACTGGCCGCCGTCGTTGAAGTGCACCCTCTGCGCTTCACCCAGCGAGCCGAAATACTGCTCGACGGTGAACAGCTTGATCGGTTTGAAGGCCTGCGCGTGTTTTTTCAGGATGGCCTCGTTGCGTGGACGGATGTTGTGCTTGGCGGCGATCTCTTGGCCCTCGGGTGAGTACAGGAAATCGAGGTAGGCCTTGGCCTGGGCCGCGCTGCCTTTTCTGCTGACTGTGCGCTCCACCACCGCCACCGGGTTTTCGGCCACGATGGAGGCGCTGGGGTGAATCGCATCGACCCGGCCTTTGCCGAATTCGTTGTCCACCGACACCACTTCCGACTCAAAGGTCACCAGCACATCGCCGATGTTGCGCTGCAGGAAGATGCCGGTCGCGTCACGCCCGCCGCGTGCCAGCACCGGCACGTTTTTGTAGAGCTTGCTCACGAAGTCCAGCGCGTCGGCGTCGCTGCCGCCCTTGGCCCGAACCTGCCCCCAGGCGGCCAGATAGGCCATGCGGCCGTTGCCGCCGGTCTTGGGGTTGACCACGATCACCTGCACGCCGGGCTTGATCAGGTCGTCCCAGTCCTTGATGCCCTTGGGGTTGCCCTGGCGCACCAGGAACAACATGGTGGAGGTGGTGGGCGCGGCGTTGTTCGGGAATTTCTGGCGCCAGTCCTTGGCGACCACACCGCGTTCGGCCAGGAAATCCACATCGGTGGTGGTGTTGAAGGTCACCACGTCAGCGGCCAGGCCGTCGGCCACCGCGCGGGCTTGTGCGCTGGACCCAGCGTGGGATTGGTCGACTTTGATGTCTTGCCCGGTGGTTTTTTTGGTGTGTGCCACAAAGGCCGCGTTGAGGTCTTTGTAGAACTCGCGCGACACGTCGTACGACACGTTGAGCAGCGTGGTTTGGGCTGTGGCGCCGGTGGCCAGGACCAGGCCAAGGGCGGCCACGAGGGAGCGGATGTGTTGTTTCATGGTGTGAACGTGCAGGGTCTGAATCAGCGGCCGGATTCTGTGGGGCGGGCGCCTGAAAACGAACGATTTTTTTCGGCTTTGCTTATGCCGCAAGGGCATAAGCGGATACTGGCCGTGTCACTGGCGCGCAAAAATGCGGTCGAACTTGCCACCGTCTACAAAGTGCACCTGTGTGGCCTTGTCCCAGCCTCCAAATGCCTCATCAATAGTGAACAGGTTCAATTTGGGCAGTTGCTTGGCGTACTTGGCCTGCGCTTTGGCAGAGCGCGGGCGATAGAAGTGTTTGCCAATCAGGTCTTGTGCCTCCTCGGTGTACAGAAAGTCAAGGTACGCCTGTGCCACAGCGCGCGTGCCTTTGCGGTCCACGTTTTTGTCGACCACGGTCACCGCCGGCTCGGCCAGGATGGACAGCGAGGGGTACACAAAATCCACCTTGCTGCCGAATTCTTTTTCCAGCAGATACGCTTCGTTTTCCCAGCTCAGAAACACATCGCCCTGGTTGCGCTGGGCAAACGTCACCGATGAGCCGCGCGCTCCGGCGTCGAGCACCGGTACGTTCTCGTAGAGCTTCTTCACAAACTCTTGCGCTTTGGCGTCGCCACCGTATTTGCGTTTGGCAAATTCCCATGCGGCCAGGTAGTTCCAGCGGGCGCCGCCCGATGTTTTGGGGTTGGGGGTGATGACCTTCACGTCTGGGCGAATCAGGTCGTCCCAGTCCTTGATGTTTTTCGGGTTGCCCGCTCGCACCACCAGCACGATGGTGGAGGTGTAGGGCGTGCTGTTGTGTGGCAGGCGTTTTTGCCAGTCTTTGGGAATCCAGCCGCCGTTGTTGTGCAGCGCGTCGGTGTCACCGGCCAGGGCCAGGGTGGCCACGTCGGCGTCCAGCCCGTCGATGATGGAGCGGGCTTGTTTGCCCGAGCCGCCATGACTTTGTTTGATGGTCACGTCTTGGCCGGTTTTGGCTTTCCAGTGTTTGGCAAACGCGGCGTTGACTTCAACGTACAGCTCCCGCGTCGGGTCGTACGACACATTGAGCAGGGTCACAGGGGCGGCTTGCGCCCACAGCAGGGTGGGGGCGCTGGCCAGTGCTGCGACGGCCAGGGTGCGTTGAATCAGTTGACGTTTGGTGAACATGGGCATTTCCTTGGTGCAGATGAATCGGATGCCCGGATCATCTGGTGGAATGCTTAGTTCTCAAACGAATATGAAATAAGTTGTTTATTCTTTTGGAGAATAAAGAGAATCACGCCCACCAGCGCTGCGCCGTGGCCATGCCGGCTGCGGCCAGCGCCAGCGAGCCCACCAGGTGCAGGCCGCTGTGCAGCAGCGCCCAAGCCCAGCGGCCCTGCTGCATCAGCGTCAGCGCCTCGGCCGAAAAGGTGGAAAACGTGGTCAGCGCACCCAGCAGCCCGGTGATCAGCGCCGCCCGCCACACCGGGTCGAGCCCCGGGTGGGCGTTGAACCACACCACCAGCGCGCCCACCGCATACGCGCCCACCCAGTTGGCAGCCAGCGTGCCCCAGGGCAGAGCGGCGGCTGGGGTGTTGAGCCACAGGCCCAAGCGCCAGCGCGCCAGGGCGCCCACACTCGCTCCGAGGCAAATGGCGATCCAGGTGGGCATGGTGGGCTGTCCTTGTGGGCTTCAGGCCAGGGTCAGAACGGCGGGCCGTCGTCGTCGGCGGCCGTGCTGGCCCGGGCGTTGGCTGCGGCTGGCGTGGACGTGGCCGGGGTGGCGGCCTCACTCGCCAGCCCACCGGGAAACTCACCGGGCGCCAGTTCGCCACCCAGCGCCTCGATCAGCGCCGGAATCAGCTTTTGCAGCTCGCCGGTGGCCAGCGCCACGTCGGTGTCAAAGCCCTTTTCGTCGTCCTGCGGGCGGTCCTCAAACACACCCTCCAAAAACGTCAGCTTGCGCAGCTGCATGCTCTCGCTCAGGGTGAAGGCGATGCGTCCCTCCCAGCTCATGGCCAGGCGGGTCGGGCGCTTGCCCTGCTGCAGGTGCAGCCGCACCTCGTCGTTGAGCAGGTGGTGGCGGGTGTAGCGCACCACCGACTTCTCTTCGTCGGCCGATTTCAGCTCGCACTCGCGCTCCACCGCAAAGCCGGCCGGCCATTCGTCGGTGTCGGTGGTCGACAGCCAGTCGGTCATGGCCGTTTGTGGCGTGATCTGGGTGTTGAGCAGCGACAGCTGCAGGCTCGGGAAGGCCCGCACCAGCGCACTCACCACCTCGTCGAGCCGCGCCTGGCTGCTGGCGTCGGTGGCCAGAATGCCGCTGTCCGGGTCGATCCACACCAACACACTGCCCTGGCGCGCAAAGGCCTGCGGCAGCAGGGCTTGCAGCGCGTCTTCGCGCAAAGCCTTGGTTTCTTTTTTGCTCGGCTTGCGGCCGGTGGTGGCCTCAATGTGCGCGGCGGCCTCGTCGGCCTTTTTGCGCACCACCGCGCCCGGCACCGCCTTGGTCTCAATGGTGAGCTTGACGATGCGCTGCTGGTTGACCGATTCCACCAGCGGGCCATGGGCCTCGCCGCGCGGTTCGGTCCATCCGACCGATTTGTCTTGGCTGGCCCCACAGGGCACAAAACGCTGCTCGTCCAGCGCGCTTTCCATGGCCTCCAGCGACGGTGCCCAGTCCGGGCCAATGCGGTAGAGGGTGAGGTTCTTGAACACAACAATCCTTGGAATCAGGGGTAGGGCGGCCAATAATACTTGCCAGCGGCGCGCCAGCCCGGCCGCCCCTACCCCTGCCCGCCCATGAACACCACCTTGCCCCATTGGGTGCAGCTCTTTCACCTGCTGATCGAACTCGGCGGCACCCTCGCTTTTGCCATGAGCGGCATCCTGGCCGCCGCGCGCAAACGGCTCGACGCCGTGGGCGTGTTTGTGGTGGCCTTCATCACCGCCTTTGGCGGCGGCACGCTGCGCGACATCTTGCTGGACCAGCGGCCCTTCTTCTGGGTGCGGCAGGTGGAGTGGGTCTGGGTGGTGCTGGGCCTGTGCGCGGTGTCCATGCTGCTGCTCAAAAAGCACCATTTCGCCATCACCGAACGCGCCATCGAATGGCCCGACGCGCTGGGCCTGGGCCTGTTTGCCGCCACCGGCGTGCACCAAGCGCTGGCGCAGGACATGCCGGTGCTGATTGCGGTGATGATGGGCGTGGTCACCGGCGTGTTTGGCGGTGTGCTGCGCGACATGGTGTGCAACGAAATCCCCACCACCTTCAAAGACCGCAGCCCTTACGCTCTGTGCGCCTTCGCCGGCGCGTGGGTCTATGTGTTGGGCTGGACGCTGGACCTATCACTGCCCGCCGCCGTGAGCGCCTGTGTGTTGGTGACGGCTGGGCTGCGGGTGCTGTCGGTGTTGGGTGGGTGGAAACTGCCGGATTGGAAGCATGAGTGAGCAGATAAGGTGATCTGCTTGCTACCAAACTGCTAGCTTCAACCCTTGCTTGCCACCCGCTGGCACCTGGGCGAATGCCTTGTCGCGGCTGACCAAGGTGACATCCAGCGTCACGGCATGGGCAGCGATCATCATGTCGAAATCGCTGAGGTTGATGCCCTGCGCTTCTAGCGTGGCACACAGCTCGCCGTAACAGGTGGCTGCGTCTTGGTCCCACGGCAGCACATCGATGCGAAGCAGCACTTGCGTCAGGGCCTTGCGCAAGCGTTCCGGTTGCCCTCTGCGCTGCAGGCCGTATTCCAGCTCAGCCAAGGTCACGCTGGACATCACCACCTGCCCCACAGGCAGTTGGGTCAAGCGGGTCAGCAAGGCGGTGTCGCGCCCCTGCATGATGTGGCTGACCACATTGGTGTCGAGCATGTAGCGATGGCTCATGCCGGGTCGCCCTCAAAAGGGTCTCGCCGGGAATGGGTCTGGCGGCGCTCAATCAACAGGTCTTCGTCCGTGTTCTGGGCCACCACGTCGAGCAGGCCTTGCCAGTCGGTCGGCCTGCGCGAGAGCACCACATCGCCCGTGGCGGGGTCGTGGCGGATGAAGACTTCCGGTACATCAAAGCGGAACTCCAGGGGCAATCGCACAGCCTGGCTGCGGCCGGTGGTGAATATCTTGGCGGTTTGTTGCACGTGGACACCTCCGTGTTGCTTGATATATCTCATGATATGTATCCGTATCCGGGGTGTCAACCGGCATCACAGCGAGTGGGCTGTGGTTGGGCGGTGTCCATGGGTGTGGGCGCACACAAGCCGCTGGACCTGTCACTGCCCGCCGCCGTGAGCGCCTGTGTGCTGGTGACGGCGGGCTTGCGGGTGCTCTCGGTGTTGAGGGGGTGGAAACTGCCGGATTGGAAGCATGAGTGAGAGGCGTCCTTGCTTTTTTGATGCTGGGCACCCAAAAAGCGCATGACACAAGCAAACTGATGCGTAAAATGCACAGAATTCTGTTCACTATTCCAAGGGGTCAGGTGATGGGTATTGCAGCTTCCGATGTGGTGCCGTTCACGCACGCACGCGCCAACTTGTCCGAGCTCGCTGATCAGGCCAAGGCCGGTGCCGAAAAAATCATCACCAAAAACGGTGAGAGTTATGTGGCCCTGATCGACGCCGAACGCTTGGACTATTACCACCGTCTTGAGCAAGAACGCATTCACTTGCTGCTGATCGAGGATGCCCGCCGGGGATTGGCCGACATCGAAGCAGGACGCACCCAGCCGGCAGAGGCTGTCTTGTCTCAGTGGCAAAAGCGACGCGCTTCGGGTGCGAAATCCAAAAAAGCTCCGAGTCGATGAGCCGCGCCGACGAAGCGCTCTGGCGTGTCGAAGTCACCGCCAGCTTCCTTGAGCGCCTGCAAGTGATAGAAGACTTTTTGATCAAAGCAGATGCCGGGCATGCATTTGACGCCTTGCTTGCGGAGCTGAAAGCAACGGTGGTCCCTAACCTAGCGCGGTTTCCGCGCATGGGTCGCCGTTATCTTGATCATCCGCCTCAAAGTGTTGAGGCCCTCGCACAACTTGGCGCGCTGCCCAAGGGCACTGCACAAAGCTTGCGTGAATACTTGTACAGCGACTACTTGATTCTCTACACCACGCTGGAGCCAGAGCGCGCCGTATTTCTTTTGTCGATTCGCCATCATCGGCAGATGTCGTTCGACTTTGCGCGACTGTGGTCGCACTAATCCCAGTTGGCCGGAGCGCTGAAACACTCAAGACGGGTGGGCAAAGGCTTCGTTGACGGAGACATGTACGTGTTGTGGTCGCGTGGTGCTTGACGCCACACATTCAACTTTGCGAAAAATGCCCAATCCCACCTCTCCCCGCTGGCGCTTCTGGATTGACCGGGGCGGCACCTTTACCGACATCGTGGCCCGCGCGCCTGACGGCCGGCTGCTGACGCACAAGCTGTTGTCCGACAAGCCCGAGGCCTACCGCGACGCGGCGGTGGCGGGCATTCGACAGCTGCTGGGCTTGGCCGACGGCGAGCCGATCACGCCAGCGTTGGTGGACTCCGTGCGCATGGGCACCACCGTGGCTACCAATGCCTTGCTGGAGCGCAAGGGCGAGCCCACGCTGCTGGTGACCACCCGGGGTTTTCGCGACGCGCTGCGCATCGCCTACCAAAACCGGCCGCGATTGTTTGACCGGCGCATTGTGCTGCCCGAGTTGCTGTACCAGCGCGTGATTGAAGCGCAAGAGCGGGTGGGCGCCCACGGCGATGTGTTGCTGCCACTGGATGAGGCGCACCTGCGCGAGCGCCTGTGGGCCGCGTTCGACGCCGGCTTGCGCAGCGTGGCCATTGTGTTCATGCACGGCTACCGCTACCCCGCACACGAACAGGTGGCCGCGCGCATCGCTGCCGAGGTGGGTTTTACCCAAATCAGCAGCAGCCATGCCACCAGCCCGCTGATGAAGCTGGTGAGCCGGGGCGACACCACGGTGGTGGACGCCTACCTCTCGCCCATTCTGCGGCGTTATGTGGACCAGGTGGCGGCCGAGATGCCGGGGGTGCCGCTGCTGTTCATGCAGTCGTCTGGCGGGCTGACCGACGCGCAGGCCTTTGCCGGCAAGGACGCGATACTGTCCGGCCCGGCCGGCGGCATTGTGGGCATGGCGCGCACCGCGCAGCAGGCGGGCTGCGAGCGGGTGATCGGCTTTGACATGGGCGGCACCTCCACCGACGTGTCGCACTTTGCCGGCACTTTTGAGCGCGAGTTCGACACCCAGGTGGCCGGTGTGCGCCTGCGCGCGCCCATGATGGCCATCCACACGGTGGCGGCGGGCGGCGGATCGGTGCTGCAATTTGATGGCACGCGGTTGCGGGTGGGGCCACAAAGCGCCGGCGCCAACCCCGGCCCGGCCAGTTACCGAAAGGGTGGCCCGCTGACCGTGACCGACGCCAATGTGCTGCTGGGCAAGCTGCAGCCGCAGTGGTTTCCGCCGGTGTTCGGCCCAGCCGGCAACGAGCCGCTGGACACGGCGGTGGTGGAGCAGCGTTTCGACGCCTTGGCTGCACAGGTGGGCCAAAGCCCCGAGCGATTGGCCGAGGGTTTTGTGCAGATCGCGGTGCAGCAGATGGCCAACGCCATCAAAAAGATTTCGGTGGCGCGCGGCTACGACGTGACCCGCTACACCCTGCAATGTTTTGGTGGCGCTGGTGGCCAGCACGCTTGTTTGGTGGCCGATGCGCTGGGCATGCAGCGGGTGCTGGTGCATCCGCTGGCGGGCGTGTTGTCGGCCTACGGCATGGGCTTGGCCGACCAGAGTGTGATGCGCGAACAGGCGCTCGAATGTGTGCTCGACGCCAGCGCCATGCGGCGTGTGCAGACGGTGCTGGACACACTGGTGACTGAGGCGCAGCAAGCGCTCCTTTCCACGCTGCACGGCGGCGCCGAGGGTGGCGACATGTTGCGGCTGGAGCGCCGGGTGCACTTGCGATACGAGGGCAGCGATTTGGCGCTGGTGGTGCCGCTGGCCGACGAGGCGGGCTTGCGCAGCGCTTTCGAGGTCGCCTACCGCCAGCGTTTCGCCTTTGTGTTGCCGGACAAACGGTTGGTGGTGGAAGCGGTGTCGGTCGAAGCCCTGTGGCCAGGCGAGGCGCTGGGTACGGCGGCGCTGTCGCAGGCCGGTGTGAGCGATGAGCCCACGCCCCTGCGCTTTTACAGCGAAGGCGCCTGGCACGATGCCCAGCTGATCTGGCGCAGCGCGTTGCAGTCTGGCCAGACGGTGCAAGGCCCGGCGGTGATTGCCGAGCCCACCGCCACCACCGTGATCGAGCCCGGATGGCAAGCCAGCGTCGATGTGCACGGCAATCTGCTGCTGCTGCGCCACACCGCGCGCCGCCAGCGCCAGGCGCTTGGCACCGCAGCCGACCCGGTGATGCTGGAGGTGTTCAACCACCTGTTCATGAACATCGCCGAGCAGATGGGCCTGCAACTGCAGAACACAGCCCACTCGGTCAACATCAAGGAGCGGTTGGACTTTTCGTGTGCGCTATTTGACTCCGACGGCAACCTGATTGCCAACGCGCCGCACATGCCGGTGCATCTGGGCAGCATGGGCGAGAGCATCCGCACCGTGATCGCTGAAAACAGCGGCCGCATGCGCGCGGGCGACGTGTATGTGCTCAACGACCCTTACCATGGTGGCACCCATTTGCCCGACATCACCGTCATCACGCCGGTGTTTCTGGATGGGCAGGACACGCCGGTGTTTTATGTTGGTTCGCGCGGCCACCATGCCGATGTGGGTGGCACCACACCGGGCTCGATGCCGCCGTTTTCCACCCACATCGACGAAGAGGGCGTGCAGCTGCGCAATGTGTTGCTGGTGGACGCCGGTGTGCTGCGTGAGGCCGAGATGCTGGCGCTGCTGCGCGGTGAAAACGGCTGCGACGGCCAGCCACCGGCGCCATACCCGAGCCGCAACCCGGCGCAAAACCTGGCCGACCTGAAAGCCCAGATCGCCGCCAACGAAAAAGGCGCGCAAGAGCTGCGCCGCATGGTGGCCGAGTTTGGTCTGGACGTGGTGCAGGCCTATATGCGCCATGTGCAAGACAACGCCGAAGCGGCGGTGCGCCGCGTCATCACCCGCTTGAAAGACGGCAGCTTCACCCTGCCACTGGACAATGGCGCGCAGATTCAGGTGGCTGTGCGGGTGCATGCGCAGCAGCGCAGCGCCACCATCGATTTCAGCGGCACCAGCGATCAGTTGCCCAACAACTTCAATGCGCCGCGCGCGGTGTGTATGGCGGCGGTGCTCTATGTGTTCCGCTGCCTGGTGGACGACGACATCCCGCTCAACGCCGGTTGTCTCAAGCCTCTGAACGTGATCATTCCCGAAGGCAGCATGCTCAACCCGAGCCCGCCCGCCTCGGTGGTGGCGGGCAATGTGGAAACCTCCACCTGCATCACCAACGCGCTGTTCGGCGCGCTCGGTGTCATGGCCAGCGGCCAGCCGACGATGAACAACTTCACCTTCGGCAACACGCGCCACCAGTACTACGAAACCATCTCGGGCGGCAGTGGTGCCGGCGGTGTGTTCGACCAATTAGGTAGCCTGGTGGGTGGTTTTGATGGCACCAGCGTGGTCCAGGCTCACATGACCAATTCGCGCCTAACAGACCCCGAGGTGCTGGAGTGGCGCTTCCCGGTGCGCTTGGACAGCTACGCCATCCGCCCGGGTTCGGGCGGCGCAGGCCACTGGAATGGCGGCGACGGCGGCGTGCGCCGCATCCGATTCTTAGAAGCCATGACCGCCAACATCCTGTCCAACGGCCGCCAGCACCCGGCTTTTGGCCTGGCCGGTGGCGAGCCCGGCAAGCCCGGCATCAACCGAGTGATCCGCGCCGATGGCACGGTAGAAGAGCTCGGCCACATCGCCCAAGTGCAGATGCAACCAGGTGACGTGTTCGAGATCCACACCCCCGGCGGCGGTGGCTATGGACAGAGAAAGTGAGCGAAACAGAATGAGCGAAGCGCAGCGAGCGACAGTAGCCAGAAGTGCACCGAGCGCCACTAGGCGCGAGCCCTCGCCAGGCCCCGTAGGCGCATCTGAGCGCGCAGCGCGAAGTTAAGCCCAAGGGGCCTGGCGGGGGCTCGCGCCGCTCTCAGACGAAAGCAAAACCGGCGGGCGAACAACGGCGCCAGAAAAAGAGCGCATCACAGCTCCTCCACCCGCCGTGTCGGATACGTGTCCCACCCTTGGCACCCTGGACATTGCCAGAAGTACTGTCGCGCCTCAAACCCGCAAGCCGCACAGCGGTAACGCTTCAATGCCCCACTGGCCTGATCCACTGCCGCCAACAAAGGCTCGCGCACACCGGCGTCCAGCGGCGCAGTAGCCAGCCAACGCCCCGCCATCACCAAGGAGGGCTCGCGCCGCAAATGCGCCACATACCGCCCGGTCGCTTCTGCCTCATTGGCCGCCAGCTTGGCCAGCGCCTCGGTCACGTCCAGCGACGGCGCCCGCGCGTCGCTCGCTTCCAGCACCCGCCGCACCGCGTCGGTTTGCTCCGTCGCCGCGGCCAGCTGCACCAGCTTGTCGGCCACCAGTGGCAAACAGGTGGGCGCGGCTTCCACCCCCAGCATCAACACATCCAGCGCCTCGCGCTCCTGGCCCGACTGTTTGGCCACTGCGGCCTGGCCGATCCAGCCGCGTGCTACCGCCGGTGCTTGCCGACAGGCCTCGCGAAACAGCTCGCGTGCCTGGGGCAGATCGCCGCCGCGCTGTGCCTGCTCAGCGTCTTCGCACAGGTAATGCGCCAGCCGTTTGGCGTAGGCCCCGGGTTGCAAGGCGTCGAGCTTTTGTGCCACCCGCCGCGCCTGTGGCCAGTCGCGGGTGCGTTCGTAAATGGCCAACAACGCCATCAGCGCCTCGGTGGCGTAGTCCGATTCTTCGAGCTTTTGCAGCGCCGCTTCAGCGCGGTCGAGCAAGCCGGCCTTCAAAAAATCTTGTGCCAGCGCGTATTGGGCGCGTTCGCGGTCTTTGTGCCCCAGGTCGGCACGCGACAGCAGGTGTTCGTGCACCCGCACGGCGCGGTCGTAGTCGCCGCGGCGGCGAAACAGATTGCCCAGCGCAAAGTGCAGCTCCACCGTGTCGGGGTCGGTCTGCACCGCTTCAATAAAGGCGTCGATGGCCTGGTCTTGTTGTTCGTTGAGCAGGTGGTTCAGACCACGGAAATAGGCTTTGGGCGCCTGTTGGCGCTCAATGCGCCACTGCCGCAGATCAAAGCGCGAGGCCAGCCATCCCAGCACAAAAGCCACCGGCAGGCCCCACAGCAGCCAGGTCAGATCAAGATCCATGCGTGGGGTCCTGTGGTGGCACAGGGGCGTCAAAGCCCCGGCTCAGTTCGCGTTGGTTGGCGCGCCGGCGTGCCGCCATCCACGGCGGCAGCATGACCAGCACGCCCAGCAACACACCCACCAGCAGCACCAGCAGCAGCACCAGTACCAGCGGCGCTTGCCAGCTGTGACCAAAAAAGAAATGCAGCTGCACCGGCGCTTGGTTGTTGAGCGCAAAGGCGAACAGAGTAAAAAAAAGGGCTGCCTTGAGCAGCCACATGAGGTATTTCAACGCGTCCCCCAAGATGGTGGGCGCATTGTAGCGATCAGCTTGCGCCGTCCGCTTCGGCCTTCATGGCCTCGGTGCGCTGGTCCACATGTTCGCGCAGGGCTTTGCCCGGCTTGAAGTGGGGCACCCGTTTCTCCGGAATCATCACCGTTTCGCCCGAGCGGGGATTGCGCCCCACCCGTGGCGAGCGGTGATTCACCGAAAAGCTGCCAAACCCCCGGATTTCGATGCGGTGCCCCTTGACCATCGCCTCGCCCATGGCGTCCAAAATGGCTTTGACCGCCATCTCGGTGTCGCGCTGGGGCAACTGACCAAACTGGTTGGCCAGGGCTTCTACAAGGTCGCTGCGGGTCATGCGTCGGCTCCGGGGTGTTCAGGCAACAGGCGTCGATCAGCTGTTGCTGTCGAGCTTGGCCTTGAGCAGAGCGCCCAAGCTGGTGGTGCCGGCGTTGCCGGTGTTCTGGTTCAGGCTGGCCATGGCTTCGTTTTGGTCGGCCATGTCCTTGGCTTTGATCGACAACTGGATGTTGCGGGTCTTGCGATCCACGTTGACCACCACAGCGCTGACTTCGTCGCCTTCTTTGAGCACATTGCGCGCGTCTTCCACGCGGTCGCGGCTGATCTCAGAAGCGCGCAGGTAGCCCAGCACGTCGTCGCCCAGATCGATTTCAGCGCCCTTGGCGTCCACAGTCTTGACCTTACCGGTCACCACGGAACCCTTGTCGTTGACCGACACGAAGGTGGTGAACGGGTCGCCGTCGAGCTGCTTGATGCCCAGGGAGATGCGCTCGCGCTCGACGTCGATGGCCAGCACCACGGCTTCGACTTCCTGGCCCTTTTTGAAGTTGCGCACAGCGGCTTCGCCAGGCTCGTTCCAGGACAGGTCGGACAGGTGCACCAGACCGTCGATGCCGGCGGCCAGACCGACGAACACGCCGAAGTCGGTGATCGACTTGATCGGGCCCTTGACCTTGTCGCCGCGCTTGGTGCCTTCGGCGAATTCGTGCCAGGGGTTGGCGCGGCACTGCTTCATGCCCAGGGAGATGCGGCGCTTGTCTTCGTCGATCTCCAGCACCATGACTTCGACCTCGTCGCCCATGGCCACCAGCTTGTTGGGGGCCACGTTCTTGTTGGTCCAGTCCATTTCAGAGACGTGCACCAAGCCTTCGATGCCGGGCTCGAGTTCCACAAACGCGCCGTAGTCGGCGATGTTGGTGACCTTGCCGAACATGCGGGTGCCTTGCGGGTAGCGGCGAGCCACGCCCATCCAGGGGTCGTCGCCCATTTGCTTGAGACCCAGGGACACGCGCTGCTTGTCCATGTCGAACTTGAGGATCTTGGCGGTGATTTCCTGACCAGCGGCCACCACCTCGGAGGGGTGACGCACACGGCGCCAGGCCATGTCGGTGATGTGCAGCAGACCGTCGATGCCGCCCAGGTCCACGAAGGCACCGTATTCGGTGATGTTCTTGACCACGCCGGTGACGATGGCGCCTTCTTTCAGGGTCTCCATCAGCTTGGCGCGCTCTTCGCCCATCGACAGTTCCACCACAGCGCGGCGGCTCAGCACCACGTTGTTGCGCTTGCGGTCGAGCTTGATGACCTTGAACTCCATGGTCTTGTTTTCGTAGGGCGTCAGGTCCTTGGTGGGACGGCTGTCGACCAGCGAACCGGGCAGGAAGGCGCTGATGCCGTTGACCATGACCTTCAGGCCGCCCTTGACCTTGGCGCCGGTGGTGCCGGTCACGAACTCGCCGGATTCCAGGGCTTTTTCCAGGCTCATCCACGAGGCCAGGCGCTTGGCCTTGTCGCGCGACAGCAGGGTGTCGCCAAAGCCGTTTTCGACGGCGTCGATGGCCACCGAGACGAAGTCGCCCACTTGGACTTCGATTTCGCCCTGGTCGTTCTTGAATTCCTCGAGCGGCACGAAGGCTTCCGACTTCAGGCCGGCGTTGACCACCACGTGGTTGTGGTCGATGCGCACGACTTCGGCGGTGATGACTTCGCCCGAGCGCATTTCAGCGCGCTTGAGGGACTCTTCAAACAGGGCGGCAAAAGATTCAGACATGTGTTTTCCTGTGCGGCACAACGCGGGTCACCAGAGGTGAAAAAAGAAACGTTGGGCAGCGGGTTCGGTGTGGCGCGACCACACACAGTTGAGGAACCATCGAGCCTGGGGACGGGAATCCCGGCGGGGCTGTCAGGGCCAGAAAAAACCGCTTTGGTGTGGGGCCGCGAGGCCCCGCTTCAAAACGGGGTTTTGCCTTGCCACCAGGCCAGAACCTGCTGCACCGAGTCTTCGATGCCGAGGTCCGAGTTGTCCAGCAACAGGGCGTCTTCGGCGGCTTTGAGTGGCGCGCTGCTGCGAGACGTGTCTCGGGCATCGCGTGCGCGCAAATCCGCCAAAAGGTCAACGAATATAGCAGAAATCCCCTTGGAAATCAATTGCTTATGGCGGCGCTCGGCGCGCTGTTCGGCACTCGCGGTGAGAAACACCTTGAGGCCCGCGTCCGGAAAAATCACCGTGCCCATGTCGCGCCCGTCGGCCACCAAGCCGGGCAGGCGGCGAAAGCTGTGCTGCAGGGCCACCAGGGCCTGGCGCACCGCCGGCAAGGCCGACACCTTGGAGGCGTTCATGCCGCCTTGTTCGCTGCGGATGGCCTCGCTCACGTCTTTGTTGGCCAGCAGCACGCGGTCGCCGTCAAAGCGCACCGGCAGCGTGGCCGCCAGCGCGGCAATCTGGCTTTCGTGGGCGGCGTCCAGCACCAGGCCGGTCTGGAGCGCGGCGTGGGCGGTGACGCGGTAGAGCGCTCCCGAGTCCAGATAGTGGTAGCCCAGGCGGGCCGCCACTTGGCTGGCCAGTGTGCCTTTGCCCGAGGCGCTGGGCCCGTCGATGCAGATCACCGGAATGCGCTCAGCGTCGGCTGGGGCCACCGAGAACAAGGTCTCAAAATAGTCTGGGAAGGTTTTGGCTACGCACTTGGGGTCTTCAATGCGCACCGGCACGCGGTCGGGGTTGAAGGCCGCGAGCGAGAAGCACATGGCCACGCGGTGGTCGTCGTAGGTGTGGATGCTGGCGGCCCGCCACTGGCCAGCCGGCAAGGGGTGGACCCGGATCCAGTCGGGGCCTTCCTCGACCGTGGCGCCGAGTTTGCGGCATTCGGTGGCCATGGCGGCGATGCGGTCGGTTTCTTTGACGCGCCAACTGGCGATATTGCTCAGTGTGGTCGGGCCGTCGGCGTAGAGCGCCATCACCGCCAGCGTCATGGCGGCATCGGGAATGTGGTTGCAGTCCAGGGTGATGGCCTTGAGCGGCCAGGCGCCACGGTCGATGTGCAGCCAGCTCGGGCCACTGCGCACCTGTGCGCCCATGGCCTGGGCGGCCTCTACAAAACGGATGTCGCCCTGGATGGAATCGGCCCCCACGCCATGCACACGAACGCCACCGCCCTGAGCGATGGCGCCGAGCGCAATGAAGTAGCTGGCCGACGAGGCGTCGGCCTCGACATGGATGCTGCCGGGCGACTGGTAGCGGCTGCCGGCCAGAATCACAAAACGCTCCCAGCCCTGGCGCTGCACCACAATGCCGTAGCGCGCCAGCAGCTTGAGTGTGATCTCAATGTAGGGCTTGGAGATCAGCTCGCCCACCACCTCGATGGTGATGTCGCGCTCTTGCGCGGCCAGTGGCAGCGCCATCAGCAAAGCGGTCAGGAACTGGCTCGACACATCGCCGCGCACCGGAATCGGTTTGTCCAGGCGCAGCTGGGGCTGCCCCACGCGCAGCGGCGGAAAGCCCTCGTTGCCCAGGTAGTCGATGGTGCACCCCAGCTCGCGCAGCGCGTCCACCAGGTCGCCAATTGGGCGCTCGTGCATGCGCTGCACGCCTTTCAGCGTGAAGTCGCCACCTTGCACCGCCAGCGCGGCGGTCAGAGGGCGCATGGCGGTGCCGGCGTTGCCCATGAACAGCTCAATCGCTGGGGTGGGCCAAGCGCGGCCACCCAAGCCGGTGATGGTGACCGTGCTGCCTTGTTGCGCCACTGCGCAGCCCAATTGGCGCAGCGCCGCCAGCATGACGCGGGTATCGTCCGAATCCAGCAGGTCGTGCACGGTGGTGGTGCCTTGGCACAAGGCCGAGAGCAGCAGCACCCGGTTGGAAATGCTTTTGGAGCCGGGCAGGGCGACCTCACCCTCGGCAGTGCTCAGCGGGGGCAGATCGAGAAAAGCGGTGGAAAACATCGGGGGCTCAGGGCGTGGCGCCGGTTTTGGGGTTGTGCATGCGCCACTGGCGGCGGCTGCGGCTGGCTTGGCTCACCAGCTCGGCAATGGTGTCGCTGCGCCCGTCGGCCAGTGCGCTGGAGAAGGCGCCCAGCGCCTGCTCAAAGTGGCGAATTTGCTGCAGCAGCTCTTCGCGGTTGGACAACAAAATGTCGCGCCAGATGGCGGGGTCGCTGGCGGCGATGCGGGTGAAATCGCGAAAGCCTGGGCCGGCCAGTTCCAGGAACTCGGCCGATTCGGGCTGCTGTTGAATGGCGTTGATGGCGGCAAAGGCCAGCAGGTGCGGCAAGTGGCTGACGGCGGCGTAGGCCGCGTCGTGGGCCTCGGGACTCATGCGCCGCACATGGCAGCCCAGGGCGGTCCAGATCGCGTGGGCGCGCTCGGTTTGCATGGCCCCGGTGCGGTCAATAGGGGTCAAGATGACCTGCCGGTCGGTGTACAAGTGGGCGTCGGCGTGGTCCACGCCAGCCAGCTCGCGCCCTGCAATGGGGTGGGCTGGCACAAAGTGGCTGACCTGCTCGCGCAGCGCGCGCCGGGCGGCGTCCACCACATCGCGTTTGGTCGAGCCCATGTCCATGATCAGGGTGTGGGGCTCCAGCACCGGGCGAATCGCCTTGAGGGTGGTTTCGGTGGCGTTCACCGGAATCGCCAGCACCACCACATCAGAGCCTGCAGCGGCCATCAGCGCAGACGGCGCGGTCACGTCGATCACGCCCAGCTCCTGCGCGCGCTGTGAGCTCGATGGCGACAGGCTGTAACCCACCACCTTGCGCACCAGCCCAGCGCGTTTGAGCGCCAAAGCCAGTGAGCCACCCATCAGGCCGCAGCCAATCAGTCCGAGTTGGTCGATCATGGTGAGCCTTCAGTCCGACACCGGGTAGGAGCCCAGCACTTTGTAAAACGCGCACAGGCCTTGAAGCTCTTGTAATGCTGCGGCGACGTTGGGCTGGCTCACATGGCCGGCGATGTCGATGTAGAAGTAATACTCCCACTGGCCGGATTTGGCTGGGCGCGACTCGAAACGTGTCATGGACACGCCATTGTTTTTGAGCGGCACCAGCAAATCGTGCACGGCACCCGG
>CAMBOY010000015.1 GCA_945869245.1 Hydrogenophaga intermedia | reverse complement strand
ATCAGGCGGATGGTTTCGAACAGCAGGCGCCGACCCAAGAGCCGCGGGTGCTGGCGCAAGGCCTCGCGCTGAAAATGCCCCACCATGTCCACCTGCGCCACCTGCTCCAGGGTCAACAAACCGGAGCGCACGCCGTCGTCCACATCGTGCGCGTTGTAGGCGATCTGATCGGCCAGGTTGCACAGCTGCGCTTCCAGCGTGGGCGAGCCACCAGCCAAAAAAAATCGCTGCGCCACGCCACCCGGCTCCAGCACTTCAATGCGTTCGGCCGCCGCGCGCGAGCAGTGCTTCAGAATGCCTTCGCGCGTTTCAAAACACAGATTGAGCCCGTCGAACGCGGGGTAACGTTCCTCGAGCGCGTCCACCACCCGCAGGCTTTGCAGGTTGTGCTCGAAGCCCCAGCCCATGATGTCGCTGGCCAATACCGCGCTGGCCGGCAACTGCTCACGCGCCTGCGCCATGCACTCGGCCAACGCGTCTTGCCCGGCGTGGCCAAACGGCGTGTGGCCCAGGTCGTGCGCCAGCGACACCGCTTCCACCAAATCTTCATTGAGCCCCAGCGCGCGCGCGATGCTGCGCCCGAGCTGCGCCACCTCCAGCGAATGGGTGAGCCGGGTGCGAAACAAATCGCCTTCGTGGTTCAAAAACACCTGGGTCTTGTAGACCAGGCGGCGAAACGCGGTGGAGTGGATCACCCGGTCGCGGTCGCGCTGAAACGGATTGCGGGTGGGCGCGTCGGCCTCGGCGTGGCGCCGGCCACGCGAACGCAAGGGATCGGCCGCCGGCAGCCGGTGCGGGCCGGCGAGCGTGACCTCAGGCAGCGACACAACAGGCATCGATGACCTGGCGCACCAGCGCATCGGGCGCGCCACGCATCTGCGCCTGCCCCTGGCCGTTGACCAGCACAAACTTGATGTCGCCCGCTTCCGATTTTTTGTCCAAGCGCATCAGCGCCAGATAGCGCCCAGCGTTGTCGGCGGCGTCTATCACCGGCGCCACCGTAGGCAAGCCCGCGCGCGACACCACGCCATGCAAGCGCTGCACAAAGGCCTCGTCGCACAAACCCAAGGCCTGCGACAGGCGAGCGGCCATGACCATGCCGCCACCCACCGCCTCGCCGTGCAGCCAGGCGCCATACCCCATGCCGGCCTCAATGGCGTGACCAAAGGTGTGACCAAAATTCAGAATGGCGCGCAGACCCGCCTCGCGTTCGTCCTGACCCACCACGTCGGCCTTGATCTCGCAGCTGCGGCGGATCGCGTGCGCCAGCGCCTGCGGGTCGCGCGCGCGCAGCGCATCCAGATTCGCCTCGATCCAATCCAAGAACGCCATGTCGGCGATCGGCCCATATTTGATGACCTCGGCCAAGCCCGCGCTCAACTCGCGCTCGGGCACAGTCTTCAGCGTGTCCAGATCACACACCACCCGCACCGGCTGGTAGAACGCGCCGATCATGTTTTTGCCCAGCGGGTGGTTGATGGCGGTTTTGCCACCCACCGACGAATCCACCTGCGCCAGCAAGGTGGTCGGCACCTGCACAAAGGGCACGCCGCGCATATAGCTGGCGGCGGCAAAGCCGGTCATGTCGCCCACCACACCCCCGCCCAACGCAAACAGCACCGTCTTGCGGTCACAACCGTGGCCGAGCAAGGCGTCAAAAATCAGGTTCAGACTTTCCCAGGTCTTGAAGGCCTCGCCGTCGGGCAGCACCACCCGGTGCACCTGGGGGTAGATCGGTGCCAGCGCCGCAGCCAGCTGCGCACCATAGAGCGGATCGACCGTGGTGTTGGTGACGATCAGCGCCGCATGCGCCTTGGGCAGACCCTGCCAAGTGCTTGGCGAACCCAGCAGGCCCGCGCCGATCACAATGGGATAACTGCGCTCATCCAGCGCGATCTGAACCGTTTGCTGCATCACTCACATCCGGGGAAACGGCGCCACGCCACACGGCGGCACCGGCACAAAACGCCAGTGTAGGCCATGCCACCGGCCCGCCGGCTGACAGCGCGCTCAAGGGGCCGACAGCTCCAGCTGCATCTGGATCATGTTGACCAGCGTGGCCACCGATGGACGCCCGGTCTCAATCACAAAATGCGCCGTCTCGCGGTAGAGCGGATCGCGCACCTTGTAGAGGTCGCGCAGCTTTTGCATCGGATCGTCCACCTGCAACAAGGGGCGCGCACGGTCGTGCTTGACGCGGCGAAACACCTCTTCGGGGCTGGAACGCAAGTAAATCACCCGGCTGCGCTGGTGCAGCACCGCGCGGTTCTCGGGCCGCAGCACCGACCCACCGCCGGTGGACAAGACACACGGCTCACCCTGGGTGAGTTCGTCGAGCGCCTGCGACTCGATGTCGCGAAAGCGTTCTTCGCCCTCGCGCTCAAAAAAAGCCCGAATGGAGCAGCCCAGCCGGGCTTCGATGACATGGTCCGAGTCCACAAACGGCATCGCCAGCCGGCGAGCCAGCTGGCGACCCACGGTGGACTTGCCCGAACCGGGCAGTCCGATGAGAGCGATCACGGCTTACTGCGCTGGCACGGTGAAACTGATCGGCGTTGTGGTGCTGGTGCCGCCAGGCGACACCACCGTCACACGCACCGTGGCATTTCGTGATGCGATACCACGCTCACAAGTGACCAGCATGGCGTGCTCAGTGCCCAGTTGGCGAGTGGGATCTGTGCCAGGAGCCACATTGCCCACGGACGCAGGAGACGGCGCACTGCTGATTTGGCACTGTGCATCCAACGAATCAGCCGTCACCGTCGTGCCACGGGGCATAGGCAATAGGGTATTGCCAGCACTATTGACGCGGAAACTCACAAAAGACGCAGCCGTGGTCGCGTTCACGGGTGTGGCAGCGGGTGCATTCTGATTGCTCAGAACCGCACCAGAGGACGAGAACAGCACCACCGCCTGCTGGCGAACGGTGGTCCCCAGCTCGGCCGTGCAGGTGTCTGTCACCGACGGAAATGGAGCGCCTGCACCCGCGCATGTGGCGCTGCCACCGCGATTCACAACAAACTGATCACCATCAAAGACACCGTTTTCGTTGTCATCCCGGAACGCGTTACCTTGGTTGACCAAGGTGTCGATGCCCGCATCGAAACGGTTGTTGCCATTCGTGTCCACATAGTCTTTGGTGCCATCGGTATAGGCCAGAATCGATACCCTACCACCGGCAGGGCGGGGATTTTGGCTCACCAAAGACACCGAACAGGACGAAATGTTGTCCACGCGGCGTGTTTGACAGAACGAGCCGATCTGACCTCCTTCGGCTACAAAGTTGACCACCGTCCCATCGGGCACTGAATTGCCCTGGCGGTCTGCCACCCGGACGGTCACCGTGGTCGACGAGCCGTCCACATTGCCGCCTTCGATATTGAAATCCGACAGCGACAGGCTCATGAAGCGCTGCGACGGTGGGCCAGACGCAATGGTCAAGCCAATCGATTCGGAGAACACAGTGGGCTGCGCCACCAGTTCAGCACGCACCCGCACTGGCCCAGGCACCGAACCGGCAAACACAGCCACCGACGCCAAGCCATTGGAGGCGGAGTCAAGCTCTACCGGTGCGGTGTTGCCACGTTGTCCGAGGGAGACACCGCCCACCGGATTGACGAGGGAGAAGCGCACACGGTGGGGACCCACACCAGCGTCGCCCGCCAACACGCGGAATTGCAACAGGGCCTGCTCGTTCAATCCGTTGCCGGACACAAACACCTGATTGGGCACAGCCGACAGGAAGCCTATGCTGTCTGGCGTTGAAGGACCAGTGATCGATGTCCCAGACAGCTCCACAGATGCCGAAGTCAGGGTACCAGACGGGGCGCGAATCTCCAAGTTGACCACGTCTCCAGCGGTACAGTCTTTGAGCTGCACACTGTGGAACGTGGACAGATCGGCGTTGGGATCGGTGCCTGGCCTCACATTGCTCACGGGCGAACCGAAGGAGCGGTCCACCGTGCAGTTGGTTTCCACTTCGCCGGTGGCGGTCTGCTTGACCGAACCCGGTGTGCGGTCCGTGGTGGACGCTGTCACCGTGGTGCCGGCCGGCATGGGCAGGTTAAGAACCCCGCTGCTGCGCAGACGGAAATTCACCCCACTCACGGAACGAGCCGTGACGTCAACCACGGCCTCAGGAGAGGAGAACAAAATGACAGTTTGCTGGCGCACGGTGGTGGACAAACCCGTATCGCAGGTATTGACCTGTGCGGGATAGGGAGCGCCCGTCCCAGCGCAGGCCGCCCGACTGCCGAGGTCAATCAAGAACTCGCCGTTATCAAAGCTTCCGTTCTCGTTATCGTCGCGGAATGCATTACCCTGGTTGATCAGAGTGTCTACGCCACTGTCAAAGCGGTTGTTGGCGTTGGCATCCACATAATCTTTGGTCCCGGCGAGATAGGCCAGCACAGACACGCGGCCGTTTTGCGGTCGCGGGTTTTGCGACGCAAAGTTGACCGAGCACTGGCTGATGCCGTTGACAACCGCGGTGGCGCAACTTGGCTGCACCTGCCCGCCCTCGGCGGTGAAATTCACCACGGTGCCATCGGCCACCGCATTGCCCTGGCGGTCGGCCACACGGACTGTCAATCGGGTTTGGGTTCCAGAGATGCCCCCACCTTCAATATTGAAGGTTTCCACAGACAAATCCATGAAACGCTGCGATGGAGGACCGGAAGACACCGTCAGATTCTGGGTTTCGGTAAACACTGTCGCATTGGAAGCCAATTGCGCACGCACCTTGACAGGACCTGGCACCGAACCCGATATCACCTGCACGGTGACATTGCCATCGCTGCCAGTTTGACCTTGGCTGGAAGCCAGCGTCACGCCTCCGGGGTTGGAAGACACAGAAAACGCGACCGGTTGGTTGGCCAGCGGAGCGCCATTGGACAAGACACGGAAGGTGACTGTCGAGCGTTCGTTTGAGCCAGCTCCTTGCACAAAAATCTGATTGGGCGCGGCAACGATAAAAGCGATGGCGTTGGCCTCGGGTGCAGCCACTGTCAGGGCGGTGTTGGTGGATGCGGCGCCAGAAGAAGACGCCGTGATATTCACAGTGCCTGAACACAAACTGCCGTCTTCATTGGTGGCTCGGTACGACACTTCGGCCACACCTGATCCATTGACAGGCACCGATACGCCTCCGCCTGCGGTGGCATTTTTTTCGTTGATGCGCCCACAATTCGCGGAGAAAGACACGTTCACCGGCAAGGCCGTGATGGGTTGACCGCCCTGCAAAGCCGTGACCGCCAGAGTTGCGCTGCCCGCAGACGGCAGAGTTGCGCTACCGACAGGCAGCTGGCCAGGGGTCACAACCCTGATGGGTGACAAGCCAAAAGTCACCGACTGGATAGCGAAATCCACCGAGCCGGTCACGGCCGGCGCACCATCAGAAGGTACAGCTTGTGCTGTCACCGTAGCAGCACCTTTGGACAGCAAAGACGCCGGAGAAACTCCCACTCGCACGATCCCTTGGGCGTCGGTCACGTCCGAGTTTTGCGCCAAGACCGCAACGTCCTGCGGCTCGATCGTCAAGTTGGTGGTGGCGCTTCCACCGCTGTCAAGCAATTGCACCCGCACCGATGCGGTCGAAGTGCCTGTGCCTGTGCCTGTGCCTGTGCCCGTGCCAGCTCCAGTCCCGGTACCAGTTCCCGTGCCCGTCGAGCCCGGATTGCCGCCGCCACCGCCACACGCGGCGAGCGACGCCAACAGCACCACCATCCCCACCCACCTGAGTTTGCTCATCATGTTCTATCTGCCTATCAAAACTCAATTCAACGCAACACGCCGCGGTCGGTGATGACGCGCGGGGTCAGGAAAATCAACAATTCGGACTTGTTCGAGGTGCGGCTGCGGCTCTTGAACAGATTGCCCACGATCGGGGCGTCACCCAACAGCGGCACTTTGGTGGTGCCCTCGATCTCGGTCATTTCAAAAATGCCACCGATCACCACCGTGCCACCGTTCTCCACCAGCACATTGGTCTTGACCTGTTTGGTGTTGATGGAAATCGCGCCAGCCACAATTTCACCCGGGCTGTCTTTGTTGACCTGCACGTCGAGAATGATGTTGTCGTCGGGTGTGATTTGGGGTGTGACTTCCAGCTTGAGTGAGGCCTTGCGGAACGCCACGGCGGTGGCACCGCTGGCGGTGGCCTGCTGGAACGCAAATTCGGTACCTTGCTCGATCACGGCTTTGACCTGATCGGCCGTCACGACACGCGGGCTGGAGACGATCTTGCCGCGGTTGTCGGCCTCCAAGGCCGAGATCTCTAAACTCAGGAAGCGGTTGGCGGCGTTGCTGAACAAGGAAACCGCAAATGTGGCAGCCGACAAACCACCCAAGCCGCTGGCCGGCAGGTTCACAAAATTGGTGTTGGTGGTGGTGAGCGCGGTATTGGTCTCGCCGGTGGTGCCGCTGACGGCGTTGTACGAGCCGCCAAAAGCCACCCGGTTACTGCCGCCAGCTTTGTAGCCAGCATCGCCGCCGCGCACGCCGCGCAAATCGCTGCCGCCTAGGCGCACACCCAGGTTGCGACCGAAGCGGTCGTCGGCTTCGACGATGCGGGCTTCAATCAGCACCTGGCGCACCGGAATGTCGAGCTTGGTGATGAGTTGCTGCACTTGCTCGAGCTTGCTGGGGATGTCGGTGACAAACAATTGGTTGGTGCGCGGCTCGGCAATCACACTGCCGCGGGTCGACAACAACCGCGCCGCTGCGCCTGAGCCAGCGCTGGCGCCACCACCCGATGCCCCACCCGTGAGTTGGGCGGCCAGATCGGCGGCTTTGGCGTAATTGATTTGGAAGCCCTGGGTGCGCAGCACCTCGAGGTTCTCGATCGACACACGCGATTCCAAGTCGGCTTTTTCGCGGGCGGCAATTTCGTCTTTGGGGGCAATCCAGAGCACATTGCCCAACTTGCGCATGCCTAGGCCTTTGGACTGCATGATGATGTCCAAGGCTTGGTCCCACGGCACGTCTTTGAGGCGCAGGGTCAGGGCGCCGCTCACGCTGTCGGAGGTCACCACGTTGAAATTGGTGAAATCGGCAATCACTTGCAACAGCGAGCGAATTTCGATGTTTTGGAAGTTCAGCGACAGCTTCTCGCCGGTGTAGCCCGGCCCTTGGCTCACCCGCGAGGGGTCGACGCGCACTTCGCGCACCTCCAGCACAAACTGGTTGTCGCTCTGGTAGGCGGCGTGCTCCCAGTTGCCCTGTGGCGAGACGATCATGCGCACCCGATCACCCTCTTGCTGGGTGGTGACGGTGCGCACCGGGGTGCCGAAATCGGTCACGTCCAAGCGGCGGCGCAAGCCTTCGGGCAATTGGGTTTTGAGGAAGTCGACCACCAAGGTTTGCCCTTGTTGGCGAATGTCGACGCCGACTTGGTTGCTGGGCAGCTCCACCACCACCCGGCCGGCGTTGCCCACACCGCGGCGGAAATCGATGTCGCGCAAAGCGCCCACTTCGCGGGCGGTATTGGGCGCAAACTGCTGGGCCGCCACAGCGGCCACTGCAGGCACGGTGGGCAGGGGCGCCGCCGGGGCGGCAGCGGGCGCCAACACGGCGTTGCTGCCATCGGTGCGGTCCAGCACCAGGGTCAGCACCTTGCCGTCCAACCGGGCTTGGTAGGGCGTGGATTGGCGCAAATTGATCACCACGCGGGTGCGGTCACCGGCCTGGACAATATTGGCCGAACGCACATTGCCTTGGTTGACCTCCAGGGTGGTTTTGCCACTGGCATTGACCACACCCGGAAAATCCAAGGCGATGCGGGCCGGCGACTGGATGGAGAAACCAGCGGGCACCGCGCGCAAGGGCTCGGAGGTCTCGATGCGAATCACATCGGTGCCGCTCTGCAAACCGGCCGTGAGCGACTGGATCGCAATTTGGGCCCAGGCAGTGGCGCCAGCGGTGAGCAAGGTGGCGCCCAACAACACGCGCCGGAGCACCCGTCCTGTCGCGCGCTGTGGCATTGGAATGGACGGCATTTTCATCGACTGATTTCCTCTTGTAATTGCAGCGTGGTCGTGCGCTCAGACCATTCGCCCACGGAGTCCTGCACGATTTCACGCAAGGTGAGCTCGGCTTCGGTGATTTTGGTGACCCGCCCAAAATTGGGGCCCAGGTAGTTGCCGACCCGCACTTGGTGCAGCAAACCGGCGACCTTGAGCAGGGCGACTTTTCTTCCGCTGCGGTCCAACAGGCCCACCATGCTCATGTCTTCCAGGGGAAAAGATTCCAACGGCTCTTTGCGCCGCCGCTGCTCGGATGCGAGCAGGGCCGAGCTGGCCACGGGCGTGGCACTGCTGCCTTGCAAGACGGCAGCGAGTCGGTCCGGACCAAAGGGGTCGGCACCGCCCAAGGCGTAAGGCTGCGGCACAAACTGCGTTGGCGGATTGATGGACTGCACCTGCGGCTTGCTGTCGTTGAACTGAGCCTGCATCCACTGGCGCAGGTCTTCGTCGGCGCCCTGACCACACCCCACCAAGCCGGCGGTCATGGTGACCAGCATCCACAACAAGGGCTTCATTTTTTGGCTCCCTTCTTCTCCGCTTCTGCTTTGCGAAGGGCTTGCTCTTCGGGGTCGAGATACCGGAAGGTCTTGGCGATGCATTCCATCGTGAGCACACCGTCTTTGTCTTTGGCGGGTGTCAGCGCAATGTTGTTGAGTGTGACGATGCGAGACAAGGCCGCAATATCGGCAGCAAACTGGCCCACGTCGTGGTAATTGCCTGTCACACGCACCTCGATGGGCAGTTCGGCGTAGTAGTCGGACAAGACCACTTGTCCCGGCCGAAACAGCTCAAACTGCAAACTGCGCCCCAGACCCGCTTGGTTGATATCGGACAAGAGCGCGTCCATTTCGGATTTGTTGGGCAGCTGTTTTTCCAGCGTTTCCACATATTTTTGCACTTGCTCCAACTGGCGCTTGAGCACATCCAGATTGATGGCGCGGCCGAGCTTGACGCGGTAATCCTCGCGCAGTTGCACTTCTTTGGCGCGCGCATCGGTCAGTGCTGTGGCGGTGGGCGCGAGCCACACAAACCACAACACCACCACCACAAACAACGCCACCGCCACCAGCAAAGCGTAGCGCGGCAGCGCTGGCCACAAGGAAGGGTCGTTGGGGTCGAGCTGACTGAATTGGGACTGGAACTGGCCCCGCAAGTCTTCGAGATTCATGTTGAAACGCATGGACGATCTCTTGGCGTTGGGTCAGCTGGTCTGTGCAGCCGGCTGCGACGGTTTGGAGGAGCGGCGCAACTGCACTTTGATGGAGAAGTTGAACACGCGGCGCTGATCGCGGGCGCTGGGGCCTTGCGAACTGGCCGCAATCTCCACCAATTCGGGCTGAGTCAGAAACGGCGACTGGGTGCTCAAATTGCGCAACAGCTCGGACACCCGCTCTTGCGACTGCGCAGAGCCCGTGAGCAACACCGTCTGGCCTTCTTGCTTGAGGGTTCTGAGCGCCACGCCTTCGGGCAGTTGCCGACCCATTTCCTGCAGCAAGTGCACCGGCTGGTTGCGATCCGACTGCAAATCCTCCACCGCACCTTGGCGCGCCCGCAAGGCAGCGATATCGGTCTGCAGGGTGGCGATGTCTTTGATTTGTCCGTCCAATGTGGCGACTTCTGCGATCAGCAAGGCGTTGCGCTGTTCTTGCACGGCCAGCTGCTGCTGGGTGACGGTGACTGCCAGCGCGCTGAGCGCCGCGCCCAGCACAGCGGCCAATCCCAGATGCACAAAGAAACGTTCTTTGCGCTGTTTGCGAGCCACCTCGCGGTGGGGCAGCAGGTTGATAAGAATCATTGGAAGAACCTCCTCAGCGCCAAGCCGGTGGCCGTGAGATACGACGGCGCCTCACGGGCCAAACGGCGGGCACTGACTTGCGGCCCCATCTGCATGCCTTCAAACGGGTTGATCACCGAACAAGCGCAGGCGGTCTGTCGGCTCACAGCCTGGGGCAGCCCGTGCAACGACGCACTGCCACCGGCCATGTACACATGGCCCAAGCGGTTGTAGGTGCTGCCACTGAAAAAGAACTGCAAGGCGCGACCGACCTCTTGCGAGAGGCTTTCCACAAAGGGCGCCAAGACCGATTGGTTGTAATCGTCGGGCAAATCGCCGGCGCGTTTTCGCACCTCGGCTTCTTCCTGCGAAAAGCCGTATTTGCGCTCAATCAGCTGGGTCAATTGCGCCCCACCAAAGGATTGGTCGCGTTCGTACAACACTTCGTCGCCGCGCAGCACTTGCAGAGTGGAGCGGTAAGCGCCCACTTCAAATACGGCAATCAAAGGCACCTCGGTCGACTTGATCAAGTCTTCGGTCAGGCGCCCGACCGCCAAGCGCCCGGCAAAGGAATCGACGTCCATGACCACGGCGGTCAGCCCCGCTCCTTCGGCCAAATTCTGGCGCTCGGCCACCTTCTCTTTGCGGGCGGCGGCAATCAAGACCTCCACATCGCCGCTCGATCGCATGCTCGGTCCGAGCACTTGGAAATCCAGGCTGACTTCGTCGATCGAGAACGGAATGTATTGCCGGGCTTCGGACTCCACCTGCACTTCGAGTTCAACCTCAGTGAGACCGTCGGGCAGGCTGATTTTTTTGGTGATCACCGCCGACGCGGGCAAAGCCATCGACACATCTTTGGATTTGGTACCACTTTTGCGCACCACCCGGCGGATGGCATCGGTCACCTCATCGAACTTTTCGATGGTGCCGTCGCGCACCCAGCCGGGCTCAAGTGTCTCGGAAGCGCAACGCTCGAGCACAAACTCACCGGTACGCGCACGCGACAACTCAACCAGTTTGACACTGGAAGTGCTCACATCGAGCCCCAACAAGTTGGGCGCTTCCCGGCGAAACAACGATTTCAAGGTGCTCAAAGCCACCCCCAATGACAGGCGCGCATGCACCTAAACCAATAAACAGGCGCCATATTAGCCATTTGGCAGCACCAATGGCACCACGTTGGCCGTCTCTACGGACACTCACCCTTGCAAGGATACGCAAGTTTCGGCGGTTTTCACACTTATCCTTCAGTTCACTACGCACAAGTTCACACAAGTTCGCATCAGCACCCAGGCACCCGTGCCACGCGGCAGCGACGGCGCTAGAGTTGGTTTTTTATAATCTGGAAGTTCACACAAGGACCCCATGACCGAACCGCTGCCCGACCCCTCCTCCACGACCAAGCCGCCAGCAGCGGCGGCGGCGGTGAGCGAACGGCCCCTTTGGCAACGGCTGCTGCGGGTGTTGGCGGGCTTGGCTGCACTGGGCGCAGCAGGCGCGGTGGCGGTGGTCGCCCTGGTGGCGCTGGCGCTGGCGGTGGCGTTTCCGAATCTGCCGGATGTGGCCGATTTGGCCGACTACCGGCCCAAATTGCCCTTGCGTATTTTTACTGCTGATGGCGATTTGATTGGTGAATTCGGCGAAGAACGGCGCGATTTTTTGCGCGTGCACCAAATTCCCAAGGTGATGAAAGACGCGGTGCTGGCGATTGAAGACGCTCGCTTTTTTGAGCACAGCGGCATCGATTACCGCGGCATGGCGCGCGCCGCACTGGCCAACTTGCGACAGGCCCGCAGCCAGGGTGCGTCGACCATCACCATGCAGGTGGCGCGCAATGTCTATTTGACCGCCGACAAAACGTTCACGCGCAAGATTTACGAGGTGCTGCTGACCTTCAAGCTGGAACACCAGCTGAGCAAGGAGCAAATTCTCGAGATCTATATGAACCAGATTTTTCTGGGCCAGCGCTCGTACGGCTTCTCGATGGCGGCGCGCACTTACTTCGGCAAAGAACTCAAGGACGTGACCATCGCCGAAGCGGCGATGCTGGCCGGTCTGCCCAAAGCGCCGTCGGCCTACAACCCGGTCAGCAACCCCAAGCGCGCCCGCCAGCGCCAGTTGCACATCATTGACCGCATGGTGGACAACGGCTTTATCACCGCCGAGCAAGGCGCACAAGCCAAAGCCGAAACCCTGCGTCTGCGCCCACCCCGGCAAATTGTGGTGCGGGCCGAGTATGTGGCCGAAATGGTGCGCCAGTCGATGGTGGCGCAATACGGCGAAGAAGCCTACACCCGTGGCTTGCGGGTGGTGACCACCGTGCGCCGACAAGACCAGCGCGCAGCACACGCCGCCGTGCGCAAGGGTTTGCTCGATTACGAGCGGCGCCAGCAGTACCGCGGACCCGAGAAGAGCATCGCTCTACCGGCCGACAAAGTGGCGCGCGACGAAGCCATCATTGACGTGCTCAACGAGCACCCCGACAGCGACGAACTCCTGGCGGCGGTGGTGCTGGAGGCCAGCCCGAAACAGGTGCGGGTGGTGCGACAAGACGGTGAACCGATCACCATCACCGGGGACGGGCTGCGCCCGGTCCAGTCGGGCTTACAGGCCAAGGCAGACCCCAAGGTCGCCATCAAACCCGGGGCCGTGGTGAGGATCGTCAAAACTGGCGAGAAAACCTGGCAAATCACCCAAATGCCAGAAGTGGAATCGGCGCTGGTGGCACTCGAAACTGGGCGCGGCGGTATCCGGGCTCTGGTCGGTGGCTTTGATTTCAACCGGGGGCACTTCAACCGCGTCACCCAGGCCTGGCGACAACCTGGATCGAGCTTCAAACCCTTTGTGTATTCGGCCGCACTCGAAAAAGGTCTGTCGCCGATGACGGTGGTCAACGACATGCAGCTGACCTTTGACGGCAATACGGCCGGCGGCAAACTGTGGCAGCCCAAGAACTACGACGGCCAGTTTGAAGGGCCGATGTCGATCCGGCGCGCGCTGGCCAAATCCAAAAATTCGGTGTCGATCCAGGTGCTGCAGCTCGCTGGGGTGCGGTTTGCACAGGACTGGGTCACCAAATTCGGCTTTGAGGCCAAAAACCACCCGCCCTACCTGACCATGGCGCTCGGTGCGGGCTCGGTGACACCGCTCGAAATGGCCCAAGGCTATGCGGTGTTTGCGACCGGGGGGCTGCAAGTGACGCCCTACTTGATTGAACAAATCACCGACCACGCGGGGCGCCCCTTGTACCAAGCGCCTCAAACACCCATTGACGAATCCAAACGCGTGATCCCGGCGCGCAACGCCTTTTTGATGAACAGCCTGATGCAGGAAATCACCCGCACTGGCACGGCCGCGCGCGCCCAAAGCACGCTCAAACGGTCCGATCTGTACGGTAAAACCGGCACCACCAACGACGCCTTGGACGCTTGGTTTGTCGGCTTTCAGCCCTCGCTGGTGGTCTCCACCTGGGTCGGCTACGACCAACCGCGCAATCTGGGCAGCCGCGAAACCGGCGGTGGCTTGGCACTGCCGATCTGGATTCAGTACATGCAAACCGCCCTGCAGGATGTGCCGGTCAGTGAATACAGCCCGCCCGAAGGCGTGATCAGTGCCAGTGGCGACTGGTACTACCAAGAATTCGGACCTGGCCGAGGGGTACGCAGCTTGGGCGTGTCCAGCAGCGCCAGCAGCAGCACCGACAGCGAGGCCCCTGTCACCGCCCCGGCCGGCGAGAGCGAAAAGGCCGATATCTTGGACATGTTCCGCAACTGACCGCGCGGCGCACTCAGGCGGTGAAATCCAAGGCCACCCCGGCCTGTGCGCTGGCAAACTGGTTCAGGTCGGCAAAAAACTCGCTGCCACTTTTGGTGTCGCGCCACACCTGCCCATCGAAGCGGTAGTGAAACCCGCCGGCTTTGGCGGCCATCCACACCTCGTGCAAAGGCTTTTGCAGATTGATGATGATCTGGCTGCGATTGGGCAAGGTCAAGGTGATCATGCCGCCCACCCGCTGGTTGTCGATGTCGGCGTCGGACTCGTCGTTGATGCGGTCGCACGCCCGCTCAATCGCACGCAGCAAGGCTTCGGCGTGGTCCAAGTAGTCGGTGTCGGTCATTACAATTCCGCCATGTGTATATGTTGGCAAATTGTAGGTGCGCGCTGCGCATGCGCCGGGCGAATGGTTCGGTCGGCCATGGCGTGCGTCGGGTTGTTGGGTGCGGTGGCGCTGAGCGGCTGCGGCCAAAAAGGCCCTTTGTATCTGCCACCACCACCGGCCCCACAAGCTACGCCAACGCCCACCACGCCATCTGAGCCGGCGCCCAATCGCCCCGCCACCACACCCGTCCGCTGACGGACAGTCACCCCTTTCTCTTTTTTGGTGCATCCACCATGACACTGACCCTGCCTGCGCACATCCACTACCGTGACCAGTTGCTGCACATCGAAGACGTGGCGCTGGATCGGCTGGCGGCAGAGTACGGCACACCCTTGTTTGTCTACAGCGAGCAGTCCATGCTCGATGCGTTGGCTGCGTACCAACGCGGGCTGGCAGGTCGCGAGCACCTGATTTGTTATGCCATGAAGGCCAACGCCAACCTCGCGGTGCTGCGCACGCTGGTGCAGGCCGGCTGCGGGCTGGACATCGTCTCGGGCGGCGAAATGGCGCGCGCACTGGCCGCCGGTGTGGCGCCGGCCAAGATCATTTTTTCGGGTGTGGGCAAAACCCGGCAGGAAATGCGCGACGCCTTGGGCGCCGGCATTGGCTGCTTCAATGTGGAGAGCACCGCCGAGCTCGATGTGCTGGACGCGGTGGCGCGCGAGATGGGGCTGCGCGCGCCAGTGAGCATCCGCGTCAACCCCAATGTGGACGCCAAAACCCACCCCTATATTTCCACCGGCCTCAAAGACAACAAGTTTGGTATCGCGCACGACGATGTGCTGCGCACCTACCAGCACGCCGCGGCCTGCAGCGGTCTGCAGGTGCTGGGCATCGACTGCCACATCGGCTCGCAGATCACCGAAACCGCGCCGTATCTGGAGGCCATGGACCGGGTGCTGGATCTGGTCGAAAGCATCGAAGCCGCAGGGGTGCCGATCCACCACCTGGACTTCGGTGGGGGCTTGGGCATCAACTACCAGGGCGACACACCGCCCGCAGCCGACGCCTTGTGGCTGCAGTTGCTGCAGCGCATCGACGCGCGCGGCCACGGCCACCGCAAGATCGTGATCGAACCAGGCCGTTCGCTGGTGGGCAACGCCGGGGTGTGTGTGACCGAGGTGGTGTTTGAAAAACCCGGTGCGCACAAGAACTTCCTGATCGTCGACGCCGCCATGAACGACCTGCCGCGCCCGGCCATGTACCAGGCGTTTCACCAGATCGTGCCGCTGCGCAGCGATTTGGCACGCCCCGCGCACACCTGGGACGTGGTGGGCCCGGTGTGCGAAAGCGGCGACTGGCTGGGCCGCGACCGCACACTGGCGGTGCAAGCCGGCGACCACTTGGCGGTGCTCTCAGCGGGCGCCTACTGCATGAGCATGGCGAGCAACTACAACGCGCGCGCGCGCGCCGCCGAGGTGCTGGTGCATGGGAGCCAAGCGCGGCTGGTGCGCCGCCGCGAGACCAGCGCCGATCTGCTGCAAGCCGAAACAGGGCTCTGATCAGGTCTGGGCGCGCCGCGCGTGCCACACGCGCCACAACAACAGCACGGACAAGACCGCGCCATACGCCCACACCTCGGTGAAGTTGTTCTTGCCGGCGCGCATCCACCAAAAATGCAGCACCGACAAACCGGCCACCCCATACACCGCTTGGTGCAAACGCCGCCAGCGCACGGCGCCCAAGAAACGCACCGCGCGATTGAACGAGGTGGCGGCCAAGGCGGTGAGCGCCAGCATGGCCAACATGCCCACCAAGATGAACGGGCGCTTCCAGACGTCTGCCAGCAGTTCAGCAAGGTCCCAGCCCTGGTCGAGCCAGGCATAGGCCAAGAGATGCAACAGGGCATACACCCACACGGTCACGCCCAATGAGCGGCGCCAGCGCGCCAGCGCCGGCACACCCAGAGTCACCCGCAGCGGTGTGACCGCCAAGGCCACACACAAAAAACGCAAAGCCCACTCACCCAGACCGCGGATCAAGGCCTCGGCCGGGTTGGCGCCGAGCTGGTCGGCAACAGCCGCACTCCACAAGGCCAGCGCCGGCCAAGCGCACAACAGCCACAACAGCGGCTTGCCCCACGCCGCCAGCGCCACCCGCTGCAGCGCAGCGCGCAGGGGATTCAGAACCACCGGCGCAAATCCAAGCCGGTGTAGAGCTGCCCCACCTGCGCTTCATAGCCGTTGAACAGGAGGGTCTTGCGGCGTTTGGCCAGCAAGCCGCCCTCCTCGCCGATGCGCCGCTCGGTGGCCTGACTCCAGCGCGGGTGCGGCACATCGGGGTTCACATTCGAGAAAAAGCCGTATTCCTCGGGCGCGGCCTCGTTCCACGCGGTGCGCGGCTGTTTGTCGGTGAAGCGGATGCGCACGATCGACTTACCGCTTTTGAAGCCGTATTTCCAGGGCACCACCAGCCGCACCGGTGCGCCGTTTTGGTTGGGCATGACCTCGCCATACATGCCCATGGCCAGCAAGGTCAAAGGATGGCGCGCCTCGTCGATGCGCAAGGCCTCGACATAGGGCCATGTGAGCACGCGGTTGCGCAAACCGGGCATTTGCTCGCGATCGGCCAGGGTCTCAAACTGCACAAACTTGGCGCTGCCTTGGGGGTCGACCGCGCGGATCAAGGCCTCCAGTGAATACCCCACCCAGGGAATGACCATCGACCAGCCCTCCACGCAACGCAAGCGGTACACCCGCTCCTCCATGGGTGCCAGTTTGAGCAAGCTGTCGAGATCAAAGGTGCGTGGTTTGTTGACCAAGCCTTCGACCGACACCGTCCACGGACGGGTCTTGAGACGGTGGGCTTGTTTGGCGGGGTCGCCTTTGTCCAGCCCGAATTCATAGAAATTGTTGTACGTGCTGGCGTGGCGGTATTCGGTGATCGCCTCCACCGTCTGGGCGCCCGCAACCGCCGAACGGGTGGCAGGCAAGGCGGGCAAGACACCGGGGCGGCTCACTGCCGTCTGCGCGGTGGCGTCGCGCGCTGCCCAGGCCGCCAGGGCCACCCCCGCCGAGCCGGCAGCGAGCTGGGTCAACCACTGTCGGCGCTGCAGATACACGCTGTGCGGCGTGATCTCGCTGGCAACGGGGTGTTCAAAACCACGATCGAAGCGACTCTTGGCCATGCCATGTCCTTGCGTTAAAAAAATATGGGTCGGACACAGCCGACCCATTCTTACAAAACCATGCCACTTCGGCGAAGTGCTGGGGCTTGGCCCGTCACAGTTCGCCGTAGCTGTGCAAACCCGAGAGGAACATATTGACCCCCAGGAAGGCGAAGGTGGTCACCGCCAGACCCACCAGCGCCCACCAAGCCGCGACCGTGCCGCGCAAGCCTTTCATGAGGCGCATGTGCAGCCAAGCGGCGTAGTTCAACCAGACAATCAAGGCCCAGGTTTCTTTGGGGTCCCAGCTCCAGTAGCCGCCCCAGGCCTCGGCCGCCCACAGCGCGCCGAGCACGGTGGCGATGGTGAAGAAGGCAAAGCCCACCGCAATGGCCTTGTACATCACGTCGTCCAGCACCTCAAACGAAGGCAAGCGCTCAGCGATGCGGGTGCGCATACTCAAGATGCCGCCCACAATCAGCGCCGACACACCAAAGTAGACGAACCAGTACGACGCGCCCTTTTCCAGTGCCGACTGCCGAAACACCAGCGGCTCAATACACAGCACCATGCCCAGCAACCACAAGGGCGCGAGCTTGTACCAGCGGGTTTCGCCAGCGGACTGCTTGATCAGGTAAGCAAAGGCCAGCATGGCGGCAATGGCAAAGGTACCGTAACCCACAAAGTTGGCCGGCACATGCACCTTCATCCACCAGCTTTGCAGCGCGGGGACCAAAGGCTGAATTGCATGCGCCTCGCGCACCAGGGTGTACCAAAGCAAAAACCCCACCGCGGCGCTCACAATCAGCATGGCAAACGCGCCCATGCTGCGGGTCTCGTACTGGTCTTCGTAGTACAGGTAAAACAGGGTGGTCATCCAGCAAAACATGATGAACACCTCGTAGAGGTTGCTCACCGGGATGTGGCCAATGCCGGGGCCGATCTGGTGGCTTTCGTACCAACGCACCATGCTGCCAATCAGGGCCAGAGCCACCGCTGTCCAGGCCAGATTCGAGCCCAGCGATTCGAACACCGCGCCGCCACGGGTCAGCAACCCCACCCAGTAAAACACCGTGCTGATAAAAAACAGCATGCTCATCCACAGGATGGCCGACTGGCTGGAAACAAAGTACTTCAACATGAAGACTTGGTCGGCGCGCGCCAGATCGGCGGCACCAGAAGGCGCCTGGTACAACCAGATGGCCAACAGCGAAAATGCCGCCACCACGCCCATGAGCTTTTGCAGCGGACGCCAGAACCAGCCCAACCAAATGGCGCTGGGCAAGGTGCCCAACAAAATGGCCTGTTCGTAGCCGTTCATGGCGTGCTGGTACTGGGTGAAGGCCCAGACGGTCCCCAGCACAAGCAACGCAGCAAACACCCAATCGGCGGGGGTGCGTCGAGCCCAATAGCTCTTGGGGTCGCTCGCACTGCGTTCGCGCTTGAGCTCAATGGTTTGATGGGACGTGGCGGTGGTCGTGTTCATGCTGGCACCTGCGCGGTGGGGGACAACAAATGGGCTTTGAGCCCTTCAAATTCCTTGTCGGAATCCATGGTTTTGCGGTTACTGGACAAGGCCATCGTCGCCTCGGCGCCGCCGTCTGTCGGACTCACCCACACCCAAATGCGGCGGTCGCGGACATAGAGCATCGCAAAAATACCGATGATGAGCAAGGCGCAGCCGATGTACACAATGGTCTGCCCCGGGGCGCGTGCGACTTGGAATACGCTGGCCTGGATGTGCTCAAAATCGGTGAGCTGAAACACCATCGGTGCCGGGTAGAAGAAACTGTCGGACAGCGCCAGCACGGTTTGTGTCATAAAAAGCTGGGCTTTGTCGTCGCGTGGCAAAGGAGCCAGACCAGCGCGCTCGCGGCTGAGCTGCATCAGCTCGAACAAAGTGCCATTGAGAATGCGCACCAGCACATCGCTGGCCTTGTCGCGTTCGGCCGCTGGGACGTTGTTTTGCAAAAACCCCGACACCGCCGGCAAACCACCCCATGGTTGTGGGCCGTTGGGGGCATTGACCTGTTCGGCGCCGGCAAACAAATCCAGGGCGCGCGCGGACGACACCTTGAGTGCCTCCACCAAATCGGGGCGCTTGTCTTCCACCGCGCCCTCAGCATAGCGCTGCACGGCAATCTCACGCATCGCCGGCTGCATCAGCGCTTCGCGCACCAGCAAGAAGCCACGCATGCTGTCCTGATCGTCCACCGGCACACGCAGGTAGCGGAACGGCTCTTGCGGTGTTTCACGCAATCCCAGCAGCTGCACACGCTGGCCGTCGATGTCCACCGGCAACATGTAGCTGTGGTACTCAATGGCTTGGCCTGCGGGATCGCGCAGCTTGTAGGTGATGCTGGGCCCGACGTTGCGCAGGTGCTTTTCGGTCACGGTCTTGTTGGCTGCGCCGAGGCGGCTTTCTACCGCATGGCGCAGATCGACCGCCCGCACGTCGGTACCTTGGCGGGTCGAATCGTCGGCGAAGTTCTCGACGTTGATCACCCGCAAAGCGGTGAACTCCAGAGTCAGCTTGTCGTTGCCGTTGCTCAAGGGCACCGAGCCACCAATGACACCGGAGACCTCAAACGGCTTGACCGCCGCGTTAAACGGCATGGCTTGCAGCGTGACTTTGGAGCCGCCGTCGTCAAAGCTCGACTGGTAGATCGCCACGCCCCGGTGAATCACCGGGTGGTTGACCTCCACGCGGGCTTCTTTTTTCTCGCCGGTCTCAAAGTCGTGGACCACGATCTCGCTGGCAAACAAGCGCGGCATGCCAGTGTCGTAGTACTCAACAATGAATTTTTTGAGTTCGACCGCAAACGGCAGCTCTTGCAGCAGCACACCACTGGACTGCGGCAAGATGGCGGTGCTGGCCATGGTGCCTTCGGTGACCATGAGGTTGCCCCGGAAGGTCGGGTTGGCGGTGCTCAGCCGGTGCTGTGCGGGCACGTCGGCGATCATGCCGCCGCCGGTGAAGGGCGTTTTGCCGTTGAACCAAGTCTGTGCGCGCACCATCAGGTCGCCATCGAGCAAGCCGCCGATACACACCAACACAATGGCGCTGTGTGCCGCCAAGTACCCAATCTTGTTGGCCGCGCCGGCTTTGGCGGCCAGCATCCAGCCTGTGCCCTGAGCGGTGTCGCGCGACTGCAGCTTGACCTTCCAGCCGCGCGCCAGCAAAGCCTGACCCATGCGGCGGGCGGCCGCCTCAGGCGCTTCGGCCAAAGTGGCCTGGGCCTTGTTGGGAAAGGCTTTGAGGCTTTGCTCGCGGATGTTTTCTTTGTAAGCCTTGAAATCCGCAACAATTTTGGGCGTGTTGCGCGCAATGCACAGGCTGGTGCTGACCACCAAAAACGCCAGAATCAGCAGAAACCACCAGGCGCTGTACACCGCGAACAGACTGGCGCTGGAGAACACATCGGCCCAAAACGGCCCGAACTGGTTGACGTAGTTGTTCTCCGGCTCGTGCTGCTTGACCACCGTGCCGATCACCGACGCGATGCAGATCACCGTCAGCAAGCTGATCGCAAAGCGCATCGACGACAACAACTCCACCACGTCGCGCAGACGCTCAGAGCCTGAGCGTAGGGAAACACCTTGGGTCGAAACAGTCATGCGCGAGGAATAAAAGATATCCAGAAAAAAGGCGCGCCGGCTGGTGTACCGTGCGCGCCCTGCTTAGAGTCGGTGGCCTAGGCAAATGTCCCAGTCGAACACTTTGCCCGGATTGTGCCGGAAAATATTACCGAGTGCTTATATTCCTACCCAGGCAAGGTCGACGTCCATCGCCTGGACGGGATACATCAACGCAAGCCAGCGATGTAATCGGCCACCGCTTTGATCTCGCGGTCGCTCATGTGGGCGGCGATCTGTGCCATTTGGGTGCTGTTGCCACGGCCGACCTTCTCGTCACGGCCTTTGTTGCCGTGGTCGCGGAAGGCCTTCATTTGGGCCACGGTGTATTCGGCGTGCTGACCCGCCAGGCGCGGGTACTGGGCCGGGATGCCGGCACCGTTGGGGCTGTGGCAACCGGCGCATGAAGCGATC
>CAMBOY010000014.1 GCA_945869245.1 Hydrogenophaga intermedia | reverse complement strand
GGTATGGCGCGGGTGAGCGACTGGTACATGTGGTGGTGGGTGTTGACCAAGCCCGGTGTCACTAGGTGGCCGCGCGCGTCGATCACCTCGTCGGCGCCATCGCGCAGGGTGGGCGGTACGTCGGCGGCTGGGCCGATCCACTCAATGCGGTGGCCGCGCACCCACACCGAGGCGTCGCGCCATTCGTGGCTCTGGGTGGGGTCGCTGTGGTCGAAGGTGGCGATGCAACTGGCGTGGTCGATCAGCAGGGTGCGCATGGCGGGCGAAGGTGTGGTGGGGTCAAAAGGCCTGCGTCACAATGCGCAGCATGTTCACATTCTCAGCCAATCTCAGCACGCTGTTCACCGAGGTGCCGCTGGCGCAGCGTTTTGCGCTGGCGCGCGCTGGTGGCTTCTGCGCGGTGGAGTGCCAGTTCCCGTACGCGCTGCCAGTGGCCGACATCGCCGCCGCCTTGCGCGACAGCGGGCAGCGCTTGGTGCTGCACAACCTGCCGGCCGGCGACTGGGCGGCAGGCGAGCGCGGCATCGCTTGCCACCCTGGCCGAGAGGCCGAGTTTCGCGAAGGTGTGGAGCGCGCCCTGGCCTATGCACTGCCATTGGGTGTGCCGCAGCTCAACTGTTTGGCGGGCGTGCGCCCGTCCGCTGTGTCCGAAGCCGAGGCACTGGCCACCTTGCGCGAGAACCTGCGTTTTGCCGCGCAAGCCTTAGAGCGCCACGGCCTGCGCTTGCTGATCGAGCCCATCAACAGCGTCGACATGGCGGGTTTTCTGATCGACCGACCGTCCAAGGCGCTGGCGCTGATCGACGCACTGGGTCTGCCCAATCTGTACCTGCAGTACGACGTCTACCACGCCCAGCGCATGGAAGGCGAGTTGGCCGCCACGCTGCAGCGCCACCTGCCGCGCATCGCGCACATTCAGATTGCCGACAATCCGGGCCGGGCCGAGCCGGGCAGTGGTGAGATCAACTACCGCTTCCTGTTCGACTGGCTCGACCGCATGGGCTATGCGGGCTGTGTGGGATGCGAGTATTTCCCGGCCGACACAACCCCAGGCGGCACGGCGCGTGGCATGGGCTGGCTGGCCGCCCACGGCCGATCCCCCGACGGACACACGCTCTGACACCATGGACTCCTTGACACAAGACCCCCAGGCGCTGCTGCGCCACCTGTTTGACGTGGCGGTGCAGCGTGCCATGCCGCAGCACAACATGGCCGCCCATTTGCCCGAGCCACCCACCGGTGGGCGCACCCTGGTGCTGGGCGCTGGCAAGGCCGCTGGCGCTATGGCGCAGGCGCTGGAATCGCTGTGGCCAGCCGGCGCACCGCTGTCGGGCCTGGTGGTGACGCGCTATGGCCACACACCGCCGCGCCCGGCTGGGCTGGCCCAGCGCATCGAGGTGGTGGAAGCCGCCCACCCGGTGCCCGACGCGGCTGGGCTGCTGGCAGCGCAGCGCATGCTGGCGCTCACCCAGGGGCTGACTGCGCGCGATCTGGTGATCTGTTTGATCTCGGGTGGGGGTTCGGCCCTGCTCACCTTGCCGTGTGATGGCCTGAGCTTGGAAGACAAGCAGCGCATCAACCGTGCCCTGCTGGAGAGTGGCGCCGGCATCACCGAAATGAACACCGTGCGCAAGCACCTCTCAATCATCAAAGGCGGGCGCTTGGCGGCCGCCTGTGCGCCGGCGCGGGTGGTCACACTGACCATCAGCGATGTGCCGGGCGACGATGTGAGTGTGATCGCCAGCGGCCCAACCGTGGCCGACAGCAGCACCTGCGCCGACGCGCTCGAGATCTTGCAGCGCTGCCGCATCGCGCTGCCTGCAGCGGTTGAGGCCGGATTGCACAGTGGCGCGCTGGAAACGCCCAAACCCGGCGACCCGCGCTTGGCGCGTTGCGAAACCCACCTGATTGCCACGCCGCAACAAAGCCTAGAGGCCGCCGCCGCAGCCGCGCGGGCGCTGGGCCTGCGCGCCTATGTGCTGAGCGACGAGATCGAGGGCGAGTCGCGCGAGGTGGGCAAGGTGCACGCGGCGTTGGCGCGGTCCACCGCAGGGGGGCGCAGTGCGTTGGAAGCCCCGTGTGTGATCTTGAGCGGTGGCGAGACCACCGTGACGGTGCGCCCGCGCGAAGCCGGCCAGGCCAAAGGCCGGGGAGGGCGCGCCGGTGAGTTTTGTATGGGCCTGGCCCAGGGATTGGCGGGCACGCCAGGCGTGTGGGGGCTGGCGGCCGATACCGACGGCATCGACGGGGTGGAGGACAACGCCGGTGCGCGGGTGAGTCCCGACACCTTGGCGCGCGCCCGGGCCCTGGGCCTGAAGCTGGCCGATCACCTGGACCGCAACGACGCGGTGGGCTTTTTTGAGCCACTGGGCGATTTGGTTCTGACCGGACCCACCCACACCAATGTCAACGACTTTCGCGCCCTGTGGATTGCGGCCCCAGCCAAGCCACCGGCTGCGTTACCCTAGCGGCTTTGACCACAGTGGGGTGTGCGGCCGATGAGCAAGCAATGGGTTGATGGACTGGGTGTCGTCGGGCTGATGGCCGGTGTGGCCTGGACGGGTGCCGCTTCTGCCCAGGCCGCACCCAGCGAGCCGGCCGCTTGGCAAGCCTGTGCCGCCGTGCTGGCCCCAGCGGATCGCCTGGCCTGTTACGACCGCTGGGCCCAAGTCCAGACCACGGCCGGCGTTGCCACCGCGCCCGCCGCAGAGCCTGCGGCGCACGGCAGCGCCCAGGCCGTACCGGACCTGGTGTCCGCGCCACCCGCGTACAACGGTTGCCACGACCAGCGCCACGGCTTTTCCGACCGGCTCTGGGAGTTGTCGCAGCAGACCGACTGCGGCACCTTGCGGCTGCGCGGCCACCGCCCACTGTCCTTGGCTTTGTCGGTGGCCGATCAGGTCAACACCCAAGCCACCAGCCCAGCCGAGCGGCGCAGCGCCGGCGCCCCCACCGACTACAGCGGCACCGAAATGCGTGTGGCGCTGTCGGTGCGCACCAAAATCGCCACTGGGCTGCTGCCCATCCTCGATCCAGAGGCCAAGGACTCGCTGTGGTTTGCCTACAGCCAGCAGTCGCACTGGCAACTGTTCAGTCCGTCGCTTTCGCGCCCCTTTCGCAACACCGACCACGAGCCCGAGCTGATTTATGTGTATCCCTTAGATGGCGAGCTGCCCGGTGGCGGGCGGCTCAAGTACGCGGGTGTCGCAGCGGTGCACCACTCCAACGGACAAGGCGAGCCCCTGTCGCGCAGCTGGAACCGCAGCTACGCCATGGTCGGCGCCGAGTGGGGCGAGCGCTGGGCGTTGCAAGCCAAAGCCTGGACCCGCGTGCCTGAAAAGGCCGGCGACGACGACAACCCCGACATCAGCGACCGCTATGGCCGCGTGGAGTGGCGCTTGCATTGGCAGGTCAACCCGCGTCATGCGCTGGGTGTGACCGCGCGCCACAATCTGAGCCGAGGCCCGGGCGGATCGGTCAGCCTGGACTGGTACCGCGCCCTCAGCGCCGATCCGCGCAGCCAGTTGCGTCTGCACGCGCGCTGGTTCAGCGGCTACGGCGAGAGCCTGGTGGACTACAACTTCCGCCGCAACAGCCTGAGCCTGGGCCTGAGCTTGCTCGATTTCTGAGCCGGGCCATCGCGATGGGGTCTGTGCGGTGGCGGCGCGCTGCTGCCGTGGCTGTGCCGTCTCACTGCCGGCGCAGCGACAGGGCCCAGTTGGGTTCCACCCGGATGGGCACTGGCGCGCCTTGTAGGCGGTGACTCAGGGCCAGCGAGGCGGCGCCCGGCTCGGCCGGCAGCCACAGCGCGCCGGGCAGGCTCCACGGTTGGTGGGCAATGCCCTGTTGCTGCAAAAAGCGCTTGAGTACGTCCAGCTGCACCGGATCGGTGCGCACCACCAGGCCACCTGCCGCCTGCGCCACGCCTTGTTCGGCGCTCACGGCCACCCAGCGCTCGCCATCGAACCAGCGCGTCACGGCGGTTTGCGCCCACACGCTCGCGTGCAGGCAACCAGCCACAACCCACATCAGCAGTGTTTTCATTGTGTCGTCTTTCAGTGTCCGTGCAGGGTGATGCGCCAGCTCCGCAGCGCGCCAATGTTGCCAGCCTGGCGGTCGCGCACATGCAGCTGCCATTCACCGGCAGCCGCTTCACCCAAATGCCGCACCGAGCCGAAGGTCCAGCCATCGCGCAGGCTGGCGCAGCGTTCATTCGGACACCGATGGGCCTCGGTGAGTGTGCTGACGCGGTTGCTGGGGCTGTGCAGCGCCACTTCGATGTCGCCGGTGTAGCTGTGGGCAAATGCCAAGTCGACGCTGATGTACTCGATGGTTTGCAGCGAACAGCCCATGGTGCTTTGGTTGAAGCGGTAGATCAGGCCGCTGGGGTTGTGGTTGGGAATGGGTTCGTTGACGGTGCTGGGGGCGCTGCTGCAGCTGCGGGCGGGCGGCAGCAGGGTGTGCACGCTGGCCTGGTTCAGTGCGGCGGCGGCGTTGAGTCGCCCAAAGCCCACTTTGGGGTGAAAGCCGTGGGCGTTCATCGGCGTGGGCACCGCATCGCTGAGGCCCGTGGCGGGCGATGCGGTCTGGGCCAGTATCCAGCGGATGTCGCGCCAGCCCAGGTCGGGGCGGTTTTGCAGCAGCAAGGCGGCCACACCACTGGCCATCGGCGTCGAGGCCGACGTGCCCTGAAACGACGCGGTGTAGTCGGTCAGGGAATAGCCGCGCGACCCGCTGATGTCGGTGGTGACAATCCCACCCTGCTGGAGCGACATGGTGGCGCCCGATGGCGCCGCCACCAAGACTTGAGCGCCCGGTGTGCTGAAACTGGTGGGCACGCCCGTGCGACCCACCGATGCCACCATCATCATTTCATTGAGGTTGCCGTACACATTGCGCCCACCGATGCTGTCGCCCTCGTTGCCCGCGGCCATGAAGAAGGCCAGCCCTTTGCCTTGGCGGGCATCGCGCGCAGCGACCCGCACTTGTTCGGCCCACAACACATGGGCGGTGCTGTCGGTGTAATGGGGTGTCACCGGTCCCCAGCTGTTGTTGACCACCTGGGCGCCATTGACCTGTGCCCTGGCCACCGCATTGGCCAAAAAGGTGTTGGTGGGGTTGTCGATCACGTCGTACACCATGAAGCGGGTGTCGGGCGCCACGCCACGCCCGCCGATGCTGTTGTTGCGCACCGCCGCCAGCACACCCGCCACGGCGGTGCCGTGGCCGTCTTCGCTGCCCGCCACGGGGCTGGGGTCGGTGCTGCCCCGCACATAGCTCCAGCTCAGGCCAAACAGGTGGTTGGCCGCCAGGTCGGGGTGCCAGATATCGACCGCTTGGTCCAGCAGCGCCACCCGCACACCCGTGCCATAGCTGGTGACACCGGCCAGGTTGAGGTGCATGCCAGGAGTGTCCGCATTGTTCAGGTGCCACTGGTTGGGCTCCAGCCGATCGTTGCCGGCCACAAAGGCCGGCAGCACGGGCGCTTCCAGCGTGCCGGGTGTCACCGTCAGATTGGGGTCGCTAGCGCCGCCCCCACCGCCGCCGCCACAGCCGCTCAGACCCAACGCCAGCACAACAGCCCCCACGCGGGGCCACCACACGCAGCGCGTGGCGCTGTTTAGGAAAGAGATCGTCCACATACCCTCAGTTTAGGGGCGCTGGCTGTTGTTGAGCCACGCGCAAGCGTCTTGCACCCAGAACTGAAGTGCTTCGTAGTACCCCTCCCAGACACAACCGTTGCATCCACGCCCACAACAGCTGTCGGGCTCGGGCGGTGGCGCCCGCAAGGCGCTGTTCAGCACCGCGCCGTGTTCGCGCCAGGCGCGTCCCGTCAGGTGGGTCACCACCGCGCCGGCGGTGGCCAGATCGGTGATGCGCAGCGCGCTCGCGGCGACCGGCGCAAAGCGGCGCTGGTGTGTCCCGGCGAAATCGCCGCTTTCGTTGAACATGGCCGCCGGTCGCACCCACAGGCCAAAGCCGCCATAGAGCGCGCGGTACAGCACTTGGGCCTGCAGGGTTTCGCTGCAGCGCACGGTGTCGATCACCTCGTACCAGCCGCCTTTGTAGTGGCGGTACAGGCCGGGCGGCGTGGCGGGCAGGGCGGACAGGTCGGTGTCGGTGGGCTCGGGCATGGCGCGGATTGTGCCGCGCGCGCCGCAGCCCTGCCCGCGCAGGGGGCCTTCAGTCCATACCACCCACGGCGCGCAACACCTCTTCGGCGGTGGCGGGCGCGTTCATGGCCTCGGCCCGTCCGCCGGCCTGGGCCACCGCGTCGCGCAGGGCCTCGTACACGCTGATGGCCAGCATGAAGGGCGGCTCGCCTACTGCCTTGCTGCCCCCCACGTTGTCCTCGCGGTTGGCCTCGGGCCACAGATCGACCCGGAAGTGCTTCGGTACGTCGCCGGTGGTCGGGATTTTGTAGGTGCTCGGCGCGTGGGTGCGCAACTGGCCTTGGCCGTCCCACACCAGTTCTTCGGTGGTGAGCCAGCCCATGCCCTGCACAAAACCGCCTTCGATCTGGCCGATGTCGATGGCCGGGTTGATGCTGTGGCCCACGTCGTGCAGGATGTCCACCGCCAGCACCTTGTTTTCGCCGGTCAGGGTGTCGATCACCACCTCCGAACAGGCCGCGCCATACGCGAAGTAATAAAACGGTCGCCCGCTCAGTGTCGCCTTGTCGTAGTGGATCTTGGGCGTGCGGTAGAAGCCGTCGCTCCAGAGCTGGATGCGGTTGGCATAGGCCTCGCGCACCACCTGGTCGAACACCCGCTCGCCTTGGGGTGTGGTCACCCGCCCGTCCACAAACCGCACCGCGCCCGCGCCGCAGCCGTCGAGCCCGGCCACAAAGGCGGCGAGGTTGTCGCGCACATTGCGCGCCGCAAACTGGGCCGCGCGCCCGTTGAGGTCGGTGCCGCTGCTGGCGGCGGTGGCGCTGGCGTTGGGTACCTTGCTGGTGTCGGCCGCGTTCACCAGCACACGCGACAGCGGCACACCGAGTTCGTCGGCCACGATCTGCGCCACCTTGGTGTTGAGGCCCTGGCCCATTTCGGTGCCGCCGTGGTTCACCAGCACGCTGCCGTCGGTGTAGACATGCACCAAGGCGCCGGCTTGGTTGAACAGGGTGGCGGTGAAGCTGATGCCGAACTTCACTGGTGTGAGCGCCAAGCCGCGCTTGAGCACCGGGCTGAGGGCGTTCCAGGCGGCAATCGCCGCGCGCCGCTCGCGGTAGCGGCTGGTGTGGGCCAGGCTCGTGATCAGCGGCTGCAGGATGTTGTCTTCCACCCGCATGGCGTAGTGGGTGGTGTGGCGCTGGTCCACGCCATAGAGGTTGGCCAGGCGCACGGCCAGCGGGTCTTTGCCCAGCGCGCGGGCCACATCGCTCAGGATGCGTTCAATCGCAATCACCCCTTGTGGGCCGCCAAAGCCGCGAAACGCAGTGTGGCTTTGGGTGTGGGTTTTGCAGCGCCAGGAGTGGATCGCCACATCTTCCAGAAAGTAGGCGTTGTCGCTGTGGAACACCGCGCGGTCGGCCACCGGGCCCGACAGGTCGGCGCTGAAGCCGCAGTTCGCCAGCATGTCAAGGTCCAGCCCGCAGAGCCGGCCGTCGTCGCAGAAGCCCACGGTGTAGCGGTAGGCGAAGGGGTGGCGCTTGCCAGTGATCAGAAAGTCCTCGTCGCGGTCCAGCCGCAGCTTCACCGGGCGGCCGGTGGCGTGGGCGGCCACGGCGGCCCACACCGCCACATGGCCGGCCTGCGTTTCCTTGCCGCCAAAGCCGCCGCCCATGCGCCGGCATTCCACGGTCACTGCGTGGTTGGGCACCCCCAGCGCGTGGGCCACCCAGTGCTGCACCTCGCCCGGGTGCTGGGTGCTGCTGTGAATGCGCCATTGCCCTTGTTCCAGCGGCACCGCGTAGGCGATTTGGCCTTCCAGATAAAAGTGTTCTTGTCCACCCACTTCAAAGCTGCCGCTCAGCCGGTGTGGCGCGCGCGCCAGCGCGGCCGGCGCGTCGCCGCGCCGCACATGCACCGGTGGCAGCACATAGTGCTGCTGTGCGTGGGCGGTGTGCACGTCCAGCACCGCCGGCAGCGTCTCGATGTCCAGCCGCACCAAGCGGGCGGCGCGGCGCGCGCTCATCACGTCGTCGGCCAGCACCAGCGCCACCACCTGGCCCCGGTATTGCACCGTGTCGCTGGCCAGCACCGGTTCGTCGTGGGCAAAGGCGGCGAGCACTGGGTCGCCCGGGATGTCGCGGTGGGTGATGACCGCCCGCACACCCGGCTGGGCCAGGGCGGCACTGGCGTCGATGCCGCGCAGCCGGCCGTGCGCCACCGGCGAGCACACCGGCGCGGCGCACAGACTGCCTTGCAGCATGGGCAGGTCGTCGATGTAAGCCACCGCACCCGCCACCTGGGCGTGGGCGCTTTCGTGGACATTCGATTGGCCCACCACCCGCTGGGCGTTGTCTTGGAGCAAAGTGTCCAGCCCGTTCATGCCATGTTCTCCAGGTCGCTGAGGCTCAAGGTGTCGATGCGCGGTGGCGGCTGTTCGCCCCATTCGGCGGCGGCGCGGTGCATCAGGTTGCGCAGCAGCGCGCGGCGGTAGCCGGCGCTGGCGCGCATATCGGAAATGGGCGAGAACTCGTCGGCCAGCACTTCGCCGGCGTGCTGCATGACAGCGTCGTCAAAGGCCTGACCGCGCAAGGCGCTTTCGGTCTGGCGCGCGCGCACCGGCGTGGCGGCCACACCACCCACGCCCACCGAGGCGCTGGCGATGCGACCGTCCGACACCGACAAGCGCAGCGCCAGGCACACCGCCGAGATGTCGTCGTCGCGCCGCTTGCTGACCTTGTAGACCGCCAGACGCTCGTTGGCGGTGGGCAGCGGCACCTTGATCCAGGCCAGCACCTCGTCGGGCCGCATCACGTGTTGGCGGTAGCCGGTGTAGAGGTCTTCCAAGGCCAGCTCGCGGTGCACCACGCGGCCACGGCGCGGTGTGCCTTGCCAGCGCATCAGCACCACGCTGGCGCCCAGCGCGATCAACAGCGGCATGGAGTCGCCGATGGGCGAACCATTGGCCACGTTGCCACCCAGCGTGCCGCTGTTGCGCACCGGCAAGCCGGCAAAACGTTCGGCGAACACCCGCAACTGCGGGCGGTCGGCCAGCAGCGCCGCAAACGCGTCGCTTAAGTTGACCGCCGCGCCAATGGCGATGTGGTGCGGATAGCGCTCCACCCGGCGCAGTTCGTCGGTGGCGCTGAGGTCGATGACCCGGGCAAAACGCTGGTGCCCCTTGGTCACCCACAGGCCCACGTCGGTGCAGCCAGCCACCAACTGGGCGTCGGTGTGGGCCGCGCGCGCTTGCAGCAAGGCGTCGAGCCGGCGCGGGCGCAGGTAGGCGCTGTTGGCCGCAGCCGTGTCATTGGGGGCCAAGGCTTGCAGCGTCACAGCCAACTCGGTGGCGTTGATGTCGCAGCCGCGTGGCAGTGGCACCTCTTTCATCTGCACCGCCGCGTCGATGATCGGTCGGTAGCCAGTGCAGCGACACAAATTGCCCGACAGCGCGGCTTGCGCCTGTGCCCGGTCCACACGGTGGCCGCCGCTGGTGTTTTGGTACAGCGTCCACAGGCTCATGACAAAACCCGGTGTGCAAAAGCCGCATTGGCTGCCGTGGCAGCGCACCATCGCTTCTTGCGCTGGATGCAGGGAATGGCCCCCACGCTGCGCCGCAGACGCGGATCGCTGCCCCAGCAACGGGGAGGGACCCGGTGCCGCCAGGTCCGTGGGGATGACCCCGCCTTGGGGCGGCCCGGCGGCTGGGTCGAGGCTGCTAAAAGTACCAGTGCTGGGCGCTTGCGCCCCAATATCAGCGGCGGTCCAGACCGCCATGCCATCGACCGAGTGCGCCAGCCGGATACAGCTGTTGATCGCGCGGTGCACCAGCTGGCCGTCGACCAGCTCGGTCAGCGCCACAGTGCACGCGCCGCAATCCCCTTCGCCGCAGCCCTCCTTGGTGGCGGTCAGGCCCAGGTCGTCGCGCAGCACCTCCAACAGGGTGCGGTCGGGTGGTACATTGCCCAGCACGACGGTGGTGCCGCGGTGCAGGAATCTCAGGGTTTTCGAGGGGGTGTCGGGTGTCATGCGCGCCAGAATAGCCCCGGATGCCGTCGCCCGCATACGCCGCTTCGTATGTCCCCGATGCCCAACCCACGATTCACCCACAGTGCCCATGGGTATGAAATACGGTCCGATGCTGGACAAGATTGATCTTCACCTCATACGCGTGTTGCACACCGTGCTCACCGAGCGCAGCGTCTCGCGCGCTGCGATGCGCTTGGGCATGTACCAGCCAGCGGTGAGCGCGGCCCTCAAGCGCTTGCGCGAGCTCTCGGGTGACCCCTTGTTGGTGCGTTCGGGCGCTCAAATGGTGCCCACGGTGGCCGCTTTGCGCATGATCGAGCCGGCCGCCAGCATTCTGCGCAGCGCCGAGGTGCTGTTTTCTGATGCCCGCAGCTTTGACCCCGCCACCGCCACCCACCGCTTCAGTCTGGCGGCCAGCGACTATCTGGACCCGCAGTTTCTGCCCCAGCTGGTGACTCAGCTCAAGCGCTTGGCGCCGCATTGCCCGATCGAGATCCATCCGCTGTCGGCCAGTTTCGACTACCGCCACCACCTGGCCCAGGGCGACATCGACCTGGTGATCGGCAACTGGCTCACGCCACCGGGCGATTTGCATTTGGGGCACCTGTTCACCGACGAGGTGGTGTCCCTGGTGTCGCAGCAGCACCCGGCGGCCCGTCGGGGTTGGGACCTCAACGCCTGGTTGGAGGCCGAACACATCGCCCCCACCGCCACGCATCCCGGGGCGCGTGGCGTGATCGACGAGCACCTCGCCTCACTGGGATTGCGCCGCCACATCACCGCGCGCTGTCCGCATTTCGGCCTGATTCCCGCCATGGTGGCCGGCAGTTTGCTGGTCATGACCACCGGACGCCAATACTGCGAGCGCTTTGTGCACCAGTGGCCGGTACAGATTTTGCAAGTGCCTGTGCCGTTCCCGCCGTTGCGCTATTACCAGCTCTGGCACGAACGCACCCACGCATCGGCTGCGGGGCGTTGGTTGCGCGAGCAGATTCGCAGCGTGGCGGCGGCCCTCAAACCCGAGGACAGCAAACCCCGACAATCGCGGGCCACCACCCCACCTCCACAGGAGTCCACACCGTGAGTCCCCCTAGGCTGCAGTTGAGCGGCATCACCAAGCGCTACCCCGGCGTGGTGGCCAACCAGAGCGTGTCGCTCACCGTGGCGCCCGGCGAGATCCACGCGGTGCTCGGTGAAAACGGCGCCGGCAAATCCACGCTGATGAAGATCATCTACGGCTCGGTCAAGCCCGACGAAGGCAGCGTGGCCTTTAATGGCCAGACGGTGCAGATCCGCAACCCCCAAGAGGCGCGGGCGCTGGGCATCAGCATGGTGTTTCAGCATTTCAGCTTGTTCGACACCCTCACCGTGGCGGAGAACGTCTGGCTGGGTCTGGACAAGTCGCTCGCGCTCGCCGCGGTGACCGAACGCATCCGCGCCACCGCGCAAGCCTATGGCCTAGATATCGATCCGGCGCGTCCGGTGCACACCCTGAGCGTGGGCGAAATGCAGCGGGTCGAAATCATCCGCGCCTTGCTCACCCAGCCAAAGCTGCTGATCCTGGACGAGCCCACCTCGGTGCTCACGCCACAGGCGGTGGACAAGCTGTTTGTGGTGCTCAAACAGCTGGCGGCCGAGGGCTGCTCCATTTTGTACATCAGCCACAAGCTGCACGAAATCCGTGCGCTGTGCACCGCCTGCACCGTGTTGCGCGGCGGACAAGTGACAGGGGTATGCGATCCGCGCCAAGAAAGCAACGCTTCGTTGTCGCGCCGTATGATCGGTGCCGAGCCGCCCGCGCTGGAGCAGCGCCCGTCCCAAGCGGGCGACGCGGTGCTGCAGGTCTCGGCCCTGAGCCTGCGCGCCGATGACCCGTTTGGCACCGATTTGCACGACGTGGCCTTCACCGTGCGCACGGGCGAGGTGGTGGGCATTGCCGGGGTCTCGGGCAATGGTCAGGCTGAGTTGCTGATGGCGCTCTCGGGTGAGGACATGCGCGCGCCTGCGGGCAGCGTGCGGGTGCTGGGCCAGGATGCTTCGCGCCTGAGCCCTGGGCGCCGGCGTGCGCTGGGCTTGCACTTTGTGCCGGAAGAGCGCCTGGGCCGTGGCGCGGTGCCCACCCTGTCGCTGGCGCAGAACCTGTTGCTGACGCGGCGCGACGCGCTGGGGCCGGGTGGCTGGATTCGCCTCGGTGTGCTCAGGGCGCAGGCGGCCGACATCATCGCCCGTTACAAGGTCAAGGCCAACGGGCCCGAGGCGGCGGCCAAAAGCCTCTCGGGCGGCAATTTGCAGAAGTTCATTGTGGGGCGCGAGATTGAAGCGCGGCCCAAGCTGTTGATCGTGAGCCAGCCCACTTGGGGTGTGGATGTGGGCGCAGCGGCGCAGATCCGCGGTGAGATATTGAAACTGCGCGACGCCGGCTGTGCGGTGCTGGTGGTGAGCGAGGAGCTCGATGAGCTGTTCGACATCAGCGCCCGCCTGCATGTGATCGCCAAAGGGCGCCTGTCGCCCAGCCTGGCGCGCGCAGACGCCAGCGTCGAGCGCATCGGTGAGTGGATGTCGGGTCTGTGGGACAGCGCCGCAGCACAACAGGAGGTGGCCCATGCTGCGGCTTGAAGCGCGTCCCCAACCCTCGCGGTTCTGGGGCTATGCCTCGCCCATTCTGGCCTTGCTGATCACGGTGCTGATCGGCATGGCGCTGTTCAGTGTCTTGGGCAAAGACCCGGTGCGCGGCTTGCAGGTGTTTTTCTGGGAACCCATCAAAAATGTGTATGCCCTGTCCGAGCTGATGGTCAAGGCCACGCCCCTGCTCATCATTGCGCTGGGGCTGGCGGTGTGCTTCCGATCCAATGTGTGGAACATTGGCGCTGAGGGGCAGTTTGTGCTGGGAGCGATTTTTGCCACCGGCGTGGCCTTGGGAGTGGACAGCAGCTGGGGCCTGCTGGCGGTGCCTGCGGTCTTGCTGGCCGGTGTGGCCGGCGGCATGGCATGGGCAGCGCTGACGGCAGTGCTGCGCGACCGATTCAACGCCAATGAGATTTTGGTCAGCCTGATGTTGGTGTACGTGGCGGTGCAGGTGCTCAACTACGTGGTGTTCGGGCCGTGGAAGGACCCCGCTGGCTTCAACATGCCCCAGACCATGCGCTTTGACAGCGCGGCCATGGTGCCCCGCTTGATCGACGGGTTTCGCGCCAACATCGGTGTGCTCATCGCCTTGGTCGGCGTGTTGCTGATGTGGCTGTTTATGTTTCGCACCGCTGCTGGCTATGCCCAGCAAGTGGGTGGCTTGGCGCCGGCAGCGGCCCGCTATGCGGGCTTTTCTTCGCGGCGTGCGCTGTGGACCGCGCTGCTGGTCTCTGGCGCTGCGGCTGGCTTGGCCGGTGCGCTGGAGGTGGCAGGCCCCATTGGTCAGCTCACGCCCCACATTCCGGTGGGCTACGGTTTCGCCGCCATCATTGTGGCGTTTGTGGGCCGCCTGCATCCGGTGGGCATCGTGTTCTCGGCTATCCTCATGAGCATGTTTTACATCGGTGGCGAGCTGGCGCAGTCGCGCCTGGGTTTGCCCAAATCCATCAATGGGGTGTTTCAAGGCCTGCTGCTGTTCACGCTGCTGGCCTGCGACACCCTGATCCAGTACCGGGTGGTGCTGGTGCGTTGCCGGAGTTGAACCATGGACGTGTTTTTCCTCAATGTGGCCACCTCGCTCAACGCCGGCACGGTGCTGGCCATTGCGGCGCTGGGCTTGCTGATCAATGAGAAGGCGGGTGTGGTCAATCTGGGCGCCGAAGGCATGATGCTGTGCGCCGCTTTGGCCGGTTTTGCCACGGTGGTGCACACCGGCAGTGCGCTGGCGGGGCTGCTCGCTGGCATGGCCGCCGGGGCGGTACTGGCGGGGCTGTTTGGGGTGCTGGTCATTTGGCTCAACACCAACCAGTACGCCACCGGCTTGGCGCTGTCTCTCTTCGGTGTGGGTTTTTCGGCGTTTGCCGGCGTGTCCTACACCCGCGAGAACCTGTCGGACAAAATGGTCGCCAGCCCCTCTTGGTGGAGCGATGTGCCCGTGATCGGGCCGGGCATGGCCCGCCTCGATGGCATGGTCTGGGTCGGGCTGGCTTTGGTGCTGGGCCTGATCTGGTTTTTGTATCGCACCCGGGCTGGACTGGTGTTGCGCAGCGTGGGCGAAAGCCCCGAGTCTGCCCACGCGCTGGGCTACCCGGTGCGTCGCATTCGCTGGTTGGCGGTGGTGGCTGGGGGCAGTCTGTGTGGTCTGGCCGGGGCCTATCTGTCGACCGTCTACACCCCGCTGTGGATCGAGGGTATGACCGCTGGCCGTGGCTGGATTGCGTTGGCGCTCACCACGTTTGCCACCTGGCGCCCGGCCCGTGTGGTGCTGGGGGCCTATCTGTTCGGTGCTGTGACGATGATGCAGTTTTACCTGCAAGGGCGGGGGGTGCAGATCAGCACCGAATTCTTGAGCATGTCGCCGTACGTCGCGACCATCGTGGTGCTGGTGCTGATCTCCCGCAACCCCGTGTGGATCCGTACTAATATGCCCGCTTCAATTGGCAAGCCTTTTCACCCCGGCTCCTAAAGGGGCCATGCGATTTTTCAACTCAACCCTGCGAGGTTTTTATGACGGATTTGAACAAACGTTCCCTGCTGAAGGCGGTGGCTCGGTCGGCTGTGGCCGGCGCCGTGCTCATGGGCTGCGGCAAGAAGGAAGAAGCGGCGGCACCCGCTGCGGCAGCGCCTGCAGCGGCAGCTGCACCCACCAAGGCCGCCTGGGTGTACATCGGGCCAGTGGGCGACGCCGGCTGGTCGTTCGCCCATGACCTGGGCCGCAAAGCGGTGGAAGCCCATTTTGGCGACAAGGTGAAAACCACGGCCATTGAATCGGTGCCTTATGGCGCTGACGCTGAGCGCGTGTTTCGCGATCTCGCCCAGCAAGGCAACGAGATCATTTTTGGTACCTCGTTTGGCTACATGGAAACCATGGTCAAACTGGCAGAAGAGTTTCCCAATGTGAAGTTCGAGCACGCCACTGGCTACAAGATGTCGCCCAACATGCGCGTTTATGACGCCAGCTTTTACCAAGACACCTACATGGCGGGCGTGATCGCAGGCCATATGACAAAGACTGGCAAACTCGGTTTTGTCGGTTCTTTCCCCATTCCCGAGGTGCTGCGCAACATCAACGCTTTCACCTTGGGCGCGCAAACCGTGCGGCCCGATGTCAGCGTCAATGTGGTGTGGGTGAGCACTTGGTTCGATCCGCCAAAAGAAAGCGAAGCCGCCCAAAGCCTGATCAACCAAGGCGCTGATGTGCTCTTGCAAAACACCGACTCCACCGCTGTGTTGCAAACCGCCGAGCGCAATGGCAAGTACGCGTTTGGCTGGGACAGCGACATGAGCGCCTTCGCTCCCGGCGCTCACTTGGCCTCGGCCATCGTGGATTGGTCTCCCTATTACATCCAGTCGATCGAAGCGCTGCGCAACGGAACCTGGACCAGCCAGCGCACCGTCTGGGGTGTGAAGGAAGGCCTCAACGACCTCATCAAGATCGCCGACGTGGTGCCCGCCGAAGCCAAGGCCAAGGTCGAAGAAATCAAAGTCGGCCTGAAGTCGGGCGAATTTGAGCCCTTCACTGGGCCCATCGTCAACAACGAGGGCCAGGAAGTGCTGGCCGCCGGTGTGAAGGCCGATCGCGCCTGGAAGGACGGCGTGAAGTTCTATGTCAAGGGTGTTCAGGGCCGCGTGCCCAACTGACGCGATGGGACATTGCTGCCAGCCCACAGACTGGCGGTGATGCGACAATCACAGCCGCCTTCGGGCGGCTTTTTTTGTGGGCGAAAGGGCAGGTATGGTCGAGCGCTTCTTGTGGCATCCGGTGTTGGCCGCGTCCGAGCTGGGTCAAACGCCGGTAGGTGTGTCCTTGCTCGGGCAAGACGTGGTGTTGTGGCGCGAAGCGCGGCGCTCGGGACAGGACACGCGGGTGCACGCCTGGGCCGACCATTGCCCGCACCGTGGAGCCAAGCTGTCGCTGGGCAAGGTGCTTGTGCTCGACAGCGGGGCGGTGCTGCAGTGCCCCTACCACGGATGGCAGTTCGCTGGCCAAGCGGTGGGCACGGTGGTGTCGCAGGCTTGCGGGCGCTGTGTGCATGTGCCGTCGGCCCCCGCGTTTGAGCCGCCCGCTTCGCACACCGCCACGGTGTTTGACGCGCGTGAACGCAACGGCCTGATCTGGGTGCGGCTGGCGCGCCCAACGACCACCGACATGCCGGCCTATTTGCACGAGCCACCCATGTTTCCCGCCTGGGAAGATCGCCTGTTCCGCCAAGTGGTGTGCGGGCCCTACACCGTACGCGCCAGCGCTGCGCGGGTGATCGACAATTTTCTCGACCTCACCCACTTCGGGTTTGTGCACGACGGCTGGCTCGGCGATGCGGCCCACGCCCAAGTGCAGCCCGGTCAGGTGCAGGAAGGCAAAGATGGCCTGGTGGTGAGCGATTGCAGCGCTTGGCAGCCACGGGGTTATGCTGGGTCCAACGAAGGGGTGTGGGTCCATTACCGCTACGACGTGGTTCATCCCTATGGTGCGGTGTTGCGCAAGAACGCCACAGAAGGTGACCCCATGATCAATGTGATCGCGGTCTTTGTGCGGCCCGATGGGGACGAAGCCTGCACCGCGTGGTTCTGCTTTGCGTCCTTGGGTGACCCATCGAGCGAAGAGGAGGTGCGCAACTTCCAGCGCGCGGTGTTCTGGCAAGACCTGCCCATCGTGGAGTCGCAAAGCCCCAAGCGCTTGCCCATTGGCCGTTTGGAGCCTATTGCCGAGGTGCATGGCCCGGCCGACCGCACGTCCAGCGCCTACCGCCGCTATCTCAAGAGTCTGGGCATCACGCTCGGGGTGTGCTGAGCCGCCGTGGCACACTTCCTGCCGTGTCGCTCTTCAAATCCGCCTCCACTGTTTCGCTGTTCACCCTGGCTTCGCGCATCACGGGCTTGGTGCGTGAGTTGCTCATGGCGTCCACCTTCGGCGCCAGCGCGCTGACCGACGCGTTCAACGTCGCGTTTCGCATTCCCAACCTGTTGCGCCGCTTGTTTGCCGAAGGGGCGTTCAGCCAGGCCTTTGTGCCGGTGCTCGCCGCCACTCGCGAGACCGACGGCGACGACGCTACCCGGGCGCTGGTGGCACAAGTGGCCACGGTGCTGGTGTGGGCGCTGCTGATCACTTGTGTGCTGGGTGTGCTGGCCGCGCCGTTGTTGGTGTGGGCCATGGCCAGTGGCTTGCAACAAAACCCGCAGGGCTTTGACGCCGCCGTGGTGCTCACCCGCTGGATGTTTCCCTACATCGGCTTTATGTCGCTGGTGGCGCTTTCAGCCGGAGTGCTCAACACCTGGAAGCGTTTTGCGGTGCCAGCGGCCACACCGGTGCTGCTCAATGTGGCGATGATTGGCGCGGCCTGGCTGGGCGCGCCGCAGTTCGAGCGCTGGGGCCTGCCGCCGATTTACGCCATGGCTGGCGGCGTGTTGCTGGGTGGCCTGTTGCAGCTGGGGGTGCAAATCCCGGCGCTGCTGCGCATCGGCATGCTGCCGCGCATTGGCTGGCGCTGGGGCGCGGTGCGCGCGGCCTGGCAACACCCGGGCACCCGACGCATCGCCACCCTGATGTTGCCGGCCTTGCTGGGTGTGAGCGTGGCGCAGATCTCGCTGTTGATCAACACCCAAATCGCGTCGCACCTGGCCACCGGCAGTGTGAGCTGGCTGACCTACGCCGACCGCCTGATGGAGTTTCCGACCGCCATGCTCGGTGTCGCCTTGGGCGTGGTGCTGCTGCCGCAGCTGGCGGCGGCCAAAGCGGCCGACGACGCCGCGCGCTACAGCGGCCTGATCGACTGGGGCCTGCGCTGGGTGCTGCTGCTGGCGCTGCCCAGCGCGCTGGGCTTGCTGCTGTTTGCCGAACCGCTGGTGGCGGTGCTCTACCACTACGGACGCTTCAGCGCCACCGATGTGCAGCAGACCACGCTGGCTTTGATGGGCTACGGCGTGGGGCTCATCGGCCTGATCGCCATCAAGATACTGGCCCCGGCTTTTTATGCACGCCAAGACATCCGCACACCGGTCAAGATCGCGGTGGTGGTGCTGATCGTGACCCAGCTGCTCAACACCGTGTTGGTGCCGCATTTCGCGCACGCGGGGCTGGCGCTGTCGATCAGCTTGGGCGCTTGGCTCAACGCCGGCTGGCTGTTGGTGGGGCTGCGCCGGCGCGGCGCCTACCAGCCACAAGCGGGCTGGTGGCGCCTGATTGTGCAGGTGCTGCTGGCCAGCGCTTTGCTGGCCGTGTGGCTGTGGTGGCTGCAGAACCATGTGCCGTGGACGGCGCCCGATTTGTCGCGCTGGCAGCGCGCCGGCTGGGTGCTGCTGGGCATTGCGGGTTCGGCGGCGGTGTATTTCGGGGTTTTGCTCGCCTGCGGGCTGAAGCTGCGCCAGTTTGTGAGAAAGTGACGCCATGCCAAGCGCCTCCTTGCCCTTTTCCGCTCCGACACCCTTGGACTACTTCGCCGCGCTGGTGCAAGACGACGAGGCTTTTCCCTTGTTTGAGGCAGCGGTCAGTGTGGCGCAAGACGAATACCCCGAGCTTGATGTGCAGCAGGTTCTGGGCGATGTGGACCAGATGACCGAGCGGGTGCGCCGCCGCCTGCCGGCCGACGCGCCGCCGGTGCAACGCCTGCGTGCCCTGAACCAGTTCTTTTTTCGCGACCTGGGCTTTGGCGGCAACATCAACAATTACTACGACCCGGACAACAGCCACCTCAACGCGGTGCTGCGCACCCGGCGCGGCATCCCGATCACGCTGGCGTTGATTTGGCTGGAAATGGCCCACGGTTTGCGGCTCAAGGCGAGGGGCGTCAATTTTCCTGGCCACTTCATGGTCAAGGTCAACCTGCCGGAGGGTCAGGTGATCGTCGACCCCTTCACTGGTCAGTCGCTCAGCCGCGACGAGTTGTCTGAGCGGCTCGAGCCGTACAAGCGCAGCCAAGGGCTGGTCGACGAGTTCGATGTGCCGGTGGGTCTGTACCTGCAAGCGGCACCTGCGCGCGAGATCGTGGCCCGGCTGCTGCGCAACCTCAAGGAAATCTACCGCTCGCAGGAAGATTGGGCGCGGCTGCTGTCGGTGCAGGACCGCTTGGTGACCCTGTTGCCCGACCACCTGCCCGAGCGCCGCGACCGGGGCCTGACCCACGCCGAAATCGGCAATCTGCGCCAGGCGGTGGCCGATCTAGAGCGCTACGTCAGCGACACCGACGATGCGCTGGACCGCGACGCCATCGCCCAGCGGCTCGACGAGCTGCGCCGCGAACTCAACTGATCGATTCACTGATCGCCCCGGCGACAGCATGGCTTTGGCCGCGCCCGTACGCTAGGGTTTGTCCGGACTGTTGCGGCACCGATGTAAACGTTATCATTTTTCCATCGTGTTCGAAATGAACGCTTATTTCCTCAGGAGACGCCCTTGAAACACACTCTGTTGCCTGTTTTTGTTTTGTCCGCCATCGTGCTGGCCGCTTGCGGCAAAAAAGAGGAGGCCCCGGCCCCCGCCGCCCCTGCACCGGCCGCTGCGCCCGCCCCGGCGCCCAAAGCGGTGGAGGTGCTGCACTGGTGGACCTCGGGCGGTGAAGCCGCCGCGCTGGGCGTGCTCAAGCAAGACCTGGAAAAGCAGGGTGTGAGCTGGAACGACATGCCGGTGGCCGGCGGTGGTGGTGAAGCCGCCATGACCGCGCTGCGCGCTCGCGTCACGGCCAACAACCCGCCCACCGCGGTTCAAATGCTGGGATTCGACATCCTCGACTGGGCCAAGCAGGGTGCGCTGGGCGACCTGAACGAGCTCGCCGCCAAAGAAGGCTGGGACAACACGGTGCCGGCTGCGCTGCAGGCCTTCTCCAAGCACGACGGCAAGTGGATCGCCGCGCCGGTGAACGTGCACTCCACCAACTGGGTCTGGGCCAACAAGGCCGTGCTGGACAAAGCCGGCGTGACCGAGCTGCCCACCAACTGGGACGATTTCATCAAAGCTCTGGACAAGGTGCAAAAGTCGGGCGCTATTGGCCTGGCCCACGGTGGGCAGCCGTGGCAAGAAGCCACGCTGTTCGACGGCGTGGTGCTGGCCACCGGCGGCGTGGACTTCTACAAAAAGGCCTTGGTCGACAAAGACCCCGCTGCCTTGGGATCGGACACCATGAAGCAGGCTTTTGACCGCATGGCGCAGCTCAAAAAGTACGTCGACAAGGACTTCTCCAACCGCGACTGGAACCTGGCGTCGGCCATGGTGATCGAGGGCAAGGCCGGCTTTCAAATCATGGGCGACTGGGCCAAGGGCGAGTTCCTGAATGCCAAGAAAGTGCCGGGCCAGGATTTCCTGTGTTTCCGTGTGCCGGGCACCCAGGGCATGGTGTCGTTCAACTCCGACCAATTTGCCATGTTCAAAGTGGGCGACGACGCCAAAGAGGCGCAGACCCTGCTGGCCAGCGCCATCATGAACCCGACCTTCCAGAGCGCGTTCAATGTGGTCAAAGGCTCGGTCCCTGCCCGCACCGACGTACCCGATACCGCGTTCGACGACTGCGGCAAAAAAGGCATGAAGGACTTGGCCGAGGCCAACACCGCCGGCACGCTGGTGGGCTCCATGGCCCACGGCCATGCGGTGCCAGCGTCCACCAAAAACGCCTTCTACGACGTGATCACCCAGCACTTCAACGGCAAGATGAAGTCGGCCGATGCGGTGAAGGCCATGGTCAAGGCCGCGGCGGAATAAACGCTGTCCATTGCATGAGGGAGGGGCTCACCGCCTCTCCCTTTTTTTATCCATGAAACTCCGTTGGCTCCCTGCTTTGGTCCTCACACCCAGCGTTGTGCTGGTGGGGGCCTGTGTGTACGGCTTCATCGCCTTCACCGTCTACCTGTCGTTCACCGCGTCCACCCTGCTGCCGGTGAACGAGTTGGTGGGTGGCCGCAACTATGAGCGTCTGTTGGGCCTCTCCACCTTCGGGCTCTCGGCGCGCAACCTGGGGGTGTTCGCTGCGCTCTACATCGGCATCTGCTTGCTCCTTGGTATGGTGCTGGCCATGTTGGTGGACCAGAAAATCCGCGCCGAAAGCGCGTTCCGTTCCATTTTTTTGTACCCGATGGCGT
>CAMBOY010000013.1 GCA_945869245.1 Hydrogenophaga intermedia | reverse complement strand
CCCCGAAAAACTCATCCCGCTCATGATCGTCAACGCCCTGGCGGGCAAGCCTTTGCCGGTGTATGGCGACGGCCAACAAATCCGCGACTGGCTGTTTGTGAAAGACCACTGCAGCGCCATCCGCACCGTGCTGGCCGCTGGGCGCGTGGGCGAAACCTACAACGTGGGCGGCTGGAACGAGAAGCCCAACATCGACATCGTGCACACGGTGTGTGCGCTGCTGGACGAGCTGCGCCCGCGCAGCGACGGGCAAAGCTACAGCAGCCAAATCACCTTTGTCACCGACCGCCCCGGCCACGACCGGCGCTACGCCATTGACGCCCGAAAGATAGAGCGCGAGCTGGGCTGGAAGCCCGCCGAAACCTTTGACACCGGCATTCGCAAAACGGTGCAGTGGTATCTGGACAACCCGCAGTGGGTGGCCGATGTGCAGAGCGGGGCTTACCGGGAATGGGTGAGCAAACAGTACACCCAAACACCATGAGCAAGACAGCGATGAATACGACACCCACTGGGTCTGACCGGACCGCGAGTTTGCGCGCCTTGGGCTACACCGTCGGCTGCGCCGGTGTGGTTGGCATGGCCTTGTTCTTTCCCTTGTCTCGGGCCGGCTTCAACATCAGTGTGTTGCTGATGTTGATCGGCTGGGTGCTGGCTGGCCAGTACGCCAGCCGCCTGAAGCTGGCGGTGACACACCCCGCCTCGTGGCCTTTTGTGGCCTACTTTCTGCTGGTACTGGTGGGGCTTGCCTACACCGACGCCAGTGGCGACGAGGTGACACGGCAACTGTCCATCTACAGCAAGTTGCTGTATGTGCCGCTGGTGCTTTCGCTGTTGCAGGATGCGGTCTGGATACGCCGGGCGTGGTGGGCGTTTTACGCGGGGTGCCTGGTGCTGCTGTTGAGCTTGTACGCCAGCCTGTATGTGCCGATTCCTGGCGGACGCAATATTCCTGGTGATCCTGGTGTATTCAACAACGCCATTTCCCAAGGCTTGGCCTTGGCAGCACTGACCTTGGGCTGCGCCCACATGGCTTGGCAAGCGTGGGCCCGCCAACAGCGCGTGGCTTGGGTGTGGGCAGCGCTGGGCGCGGCAGCGCTGGTGGCGGTGATGTACTTCAACCCCAGCCGGGGACCGCAACTGGCCCTGGCCGCAGGTTTGCTGATCATGGCCTGGATCGGCGCCAAGCCCCGTTGGCGGGTGGTGGCGGTGGGCGGTGTCGTCGCCCTGATGGCGGTGGTGGCCAGTAGCTCGACCGTGGTGCAAAATCGTTTTGCCTTGGTGACCCAGGAGATCAAAACGCTGGACACCAACGGCAAAAACACCTCAGTGGGGCTTCGGCTGCTAGCGTGGCACAGCGCCGCCGAGATGTGGCAATCGTCCCCAGTTTGGGGTGTGGGCACCGGAGGGTTCAAACACACGGCCTATCGCGACTACACACCCAAACTGGGCTGCGATGTGGGATCGCCAGTGTGCGACCAACCGCACAGCCAGTTTGCACTCACCGGCGCCGAGCTGGGCACGGTCGGCCTGATCGCGCTGCTGGCGCTGTTCTGGGTGCCGGTGCGCTGGGCGTCGCGCCAGTCTCACCCGCAGGGGCGCTGGTTGGCGCCCTTTGTAGGCATGTTTGTGGTGCATTCCCTGTTCGACGGTGGCCTGGAGATCAACAGCCAGGCCTTTGTCTTCATCGTCGCCATGGGCTTGACCCTGGCAACACTGCAGCACCAGCAGACGCTCACGCCACCTGATGCTTGAGGCGCCAGCCGTCGGCGCCTTTGTCCCACAGATGCGGAGAGCGGAATGTGTCGACCGTGGCCCAAAACTCAGCGTCGCTCAAACCGATGTAGCTCAAAAAGTCGGCGTAGTACTTGTGCGGAAACTCTTGGTCGTATTTGTGCACCAGATGCACCGCTTCCTCGCGGGTGATTTTGCCGTTGCGCACCTCTTGCGCCGCGTCGTAGGTGGCGCGACCAATGCCGAACTTGATGAGCGTGGTGAAGTAGTGAAACATGTCGATCTTGTCGTCGATGCTCGAATACTTGGAATACGTGCCGGGCGTGCGCTCTGAATTGGCTTGAAAGCCGGTGTGCTCGGATGCGTAGTAATAGCATTCCTGTGGGTCCCACTTGAGGTAATAGCCCAAGTAGTGCACCTCCACCCCCTTGCTCTCCAAAAACTCCGCCGAGGGGGGAATGTAGGGAGTGAAGTCGTTGAGGGTGTAGCCGTGATCGCGAATGATGTCGCGCACCGCCACGCCGCCCAGCATCATGTCCAGGGGATCGTTGGCGGTGAAAAACCGCCGGTCCATGGTGGGGATGTAGATGTCGTTGGGGTCGTTGCCGTATTCGGCATGGTTCTCGCCATACATCACCAACTGCACGCCAAACTTGGCGGCCATCATGGGGCCAATGATGCGCTGACCAACAATAAACGGCTGAAAGGGGTGCAGCAAATTCTGGAACGCCAGACGGGTGAGCAGGCGGTGCAGTTTGCCGTTGGGAGTGAACAGGATATTGTCCAAGCCGCCTTGGTGCATCCACGCCTCGAAGTTGCGCCAACCCACATCGGTGTACAAATGGGGCGCCCACGTCACGGTGAGCGGGTTCATGCCATAGCGGTACTTGAGCACATGCGAGGTGAAGGCGCTGTCCTTGCCGCCACTGCCCGGCACCACCACATCGTAGCCACCGTCTCCGCTGCGAAACCGCTCCAGTGTGGCCACCAGCTGGTCTTCGCGCTTTTTCCAGTCGATCTGCTTTTCTTTGACCGCGTGGTAATGGCAGGCGTCGCAACGGCCGTCGTCCTGAAAGCCGATGGTTTTTTTCTTCTCGTTGGCGGTGTGGCGAAACTCCACCGTGGAACTCGGGCGCTGGTTGGAAATGACACAGCTGTTGCAGAAGACGACGTCCTCTGGCAGGCCAAAAAAGGCGGTGGAAGCGGAGTTGCTCATGGCATTAGGCAGCAAATAGAAAGTTCTGAAGCAGTTGCAGGCCAGCGGGCCCGCTTTTTTCAGGATGGAACTGGACACCAAAGACCGAACCGCTACCGACCACGGCAGCAAAGCGCACACCCAGGTAATCGGACTCGGCCAAACAGTGGGGATTATCGGCGCTCAGCGCGTAGGAATGCACAAAGTAAAAGGTGGCCTCAGGCGGCAAGCCACGCAGCAGCGCGTTGGCTGCTGGCGACACCGGACGCACCGGCGCCCAGCTGACGTGCGGCAAGCGCAGGGCTTGCGCTGCCTGGGGCAAACGGTCCAGGGCATCGATATGGCCAGGAACAATACCCAAACCCTGCGCATGCCCAAACTCGCTGGACGACTCCAGCAGCAGTTGCATGCCCAAACAGATACCCAGCAGCGGCTTGCCTGCGTTGGCCCAACGGACGATCTCGGCGTCCAGACCGCGCTCGCGCAAAGCCTGCATGCCATGGGCAAACGCACCCACGCCGGGGAGAATCAGCCGGTCGCACTGGCTCAGCTCGGCCGCTTGGCTGGACACCACGGCGTGCGCGCCCAGGTGTGTCACCGCATTGCTGACGCTGCGCAAATTGCCCACGCCGTAATCGATCACGCCAACCCGGATCATGCCGTCTCTCCCATGCCTTCGGCCAGCAAGGCGTGCAAGTCGGCCACCGACGCTTTGTTGTAGTGCAATACGGCGGCAAACGCCACCGCGTTCGGGCGCACCCGGCCCAGCAAGCTGCGCAGATGCGCCGGTTCGCCATAGCCGCCACTCACAATGACCGGGCGGCTGGTGCTGCGGTGCACCGCTTCGACCAAGTCGTTGTCAAACCCCCGGCGTGTGCCTTCTTGATCAACGGAAGTCAACAAGATTTCGCCGACACCGGCGTCTTCGAGCTGGGCCACCCAATCGAGCACAGCCAAGCCGGTGGGCTCGCGGCCATTGTCCACATACACCCCCCAGCCGCCTGCGGGCAAGCGCTTGGCCTCAATCGAGCCAACGATGCACTGTGAACCAAAGCGTCGCGCCACGTCAGACACAAAGCGGATGTCGCGCACCGCCGCCGAATTGACGATCACTTTGTCGGCGCCGGCATCAAGCGCCCGCGACACGTCGTCGAGTGTGCGCAGTCCGCCGCCAATGGCGATCGGCACAAACACACTGCGGCAAGCCCGTTCAATGATGTGGAACAGATTGCTGCGGTCGTAGTGACTGGCCACCGCATCCATGAACACAATCTCTTGCACACCCTGCTCGTAGTAGCGTTGGGCCAACTCCAGCGGGTCACCCACTTTTCTGAGGCCTTCGAGCTGAATGCCCTTGATGACCCATTCGTTCTTGACATCCAGTCGTGCAATCAAACGCATGCCGCTGCTCTCCACATCATTGGTGCTGGCGCCAGTAATCGACCATCCAGTCGACACTGCCACTGCCGTAGTGGGGAAAGCGCTCCCAGTTGCCTGCCGGTGGGCGCACCAGGTCGATCGGACGCGGCTTGCCGTGAAAAATCACCAACTTGGCGTTGGGGGGTGGCGACTTGGGTTTCAGAAACCGGTCCAGCAGCAGCGGCTGTCGCAGGTGGTACTTGAAGCTCACCAGCCACTCCTGCGGCCAATACGAGATGCCTTGCACCGCATGGTGCAAATACTCCTGCTCAATGACGTGCTGCGCCACCAACTCGTCACGCCGGCTGCGCAACGGGTCGACCACATGGCCCAAAGCGCCGATGTCAAAGGCAAACACGCTGGACATGGTGCGCGGCGGCAAGGACGGGCTGGACCACGGCGCGTTGTTGATCGCCACCACAGGGCCTGGCACCTCAAAGAATGGGTCCAAACTGCCCAGAATCACCGTATCGAGATCGATGAACAGACAGCGGCCTTGCAAGCCGTACAAATCGTGACTGAACACCCCGATCTTGGGCCAGGCGCCGTCGTAATAGTGGCGGTGCTCCAAGCCAATGTCGGGGATTGGATAGACCTCCACATCGGGCAACAAACCCTCGGCTTCGCCGGTGAGGCACACAAAACGGAAATCGCCGCTGATGTGGCGACGGCAAGCGCGGTAGAGCACATTGACGTACTCGGCTGGGTACAAGGTGCCCCACTTCATACAAAGCACCACTTTGGGCTGGGTCATGGTTTGTTCTTTTCTGGAAACAGTTGGCCGGTGCGCAGCAAATACCACTGCTTGGCGAACAGATCGCGCAATCGGCGCTTAAAGGTGGGCATGCGGCGGTACCAAGCGTGCTTGCGCACGCCCGCAAACGCTTGCCCTGTGATGGTGCTCTGGTCTTCGTCGTCCACATGGCTGGGAAACGGCTCTAGCCCATAGCGGCTAATGCGATGGCGGTGGACTCGGTCCAGCTCAAGATCGATTGGCAGCGTGATGGGCAACATGTCGGGAAGCAAGCGCTGTGCTGTGTCACGCGAGATGAGGTAAGCGCCCATACCGGTGAGTGGACCCATGTACGCGTTGAGCGCGTAAGGCCCCAGCTGCGCTTGCCGCACCGCCTGCTTGGCCCGGATCTTGTTGAGATTGAGGACATCCCACCGATGGCGGTGCTCCAACGCAAGCTGCAAGGCCGGCAAGAAATCGGGACCAAACACCACGTCGTCCTCGAGCACCAGCAGGGTATGGCAATCGGAATCCACCAGGCTTTTCCACGCCCGCAGGTGCGAGTGGAAACAGCCAATTTCGCCAGCGATCAGGTCTCGGCCCACCTGCCGCTCAAACAGCGACACATCCACACTGGTGACAAGTTCGGACCAATGGGCTTTGCCGTCCACAGCCGACAAACGCGTGTAAGCCAGCCCCATGTCTGCCAGCCGGCGCTCCATCTGCAAGCGGCGGTGCTCAGACCGGTCCAGGTTAATGAGCAGCACCATCAAACCGGGGAACACAACCGAACTCATGCCTGCGCCTCAACAAAGGCTTTTTGCTGGGGCTGGCTCCAATAAGCCGCTTGCTGAAGCACCGAAACAAACTGGGCCGACGCCAGGCCTTGTCCAAAGGCTTGGTCGGTCTGGCTGCGGGCAGCCCATCGCGTTCGCAAAAAACCAGCAATCGCGTCCGTGTCAAAAGCCGAGCACACCGTCACCGACGCAGCCTGCGCCCGGTTGTTCTGCCGTGTCCCCACATCCAAACTCGGCAAGCCCAGAAACGGCGCCTCGCGCACACCAGCGCTGCTGTTGCCCACCATGGCGGCCGCGTTTTTCATCAGCTCGCTGAAGTAGTTGAAACGCATGGATGGAATGAGGCGGAAGCGCTCGGGGGGGAGCTTTTCGAGCACCGCAAAGATGTCCTCGGTGCCGGGGTCGTTGTTGGGCGCAATGACGACAAAACACTGGCCACTGGCCTCCAACGCACCAAACAGAGACTTGGCCTGCGCGCCAATGGTGTCTCGCTCAGACGTGACCGGGTGAAACACCGCGATGCCGTAGTCCGCAAAGGCGATGTTGTAGTAAGCCTTGACCTCTTCAATGCTCACGCCTGAGGGGCGGGCGTGGGTGTCGAGCTCGGGTGAGCCAATGTTGAACACCCGGTCGGGCGATTCGCCCAACGCCAGTACGCGGGCTTTGGCCGCCTCGCTGCTGACAAAGTGGGTGGCACACAACTTGGTGTTGCAGTGGCGGATGCTCTCGTCGATCGTGCCCGACACCTCGCCGCCTTCCACGTGGGCCGAGCGGATGTAGCGCATGGCGCACACAATGCTGGTGGCCAGCGCCTCAACCCGGTCGCCATGGATGATCACTAGGTCGGGGCGGTGTTCGTGCACAAAGTCGGAGAAGCCGAGAATGGTTTTGCTTAGGATGAAGTCCAGCGCGTCGCCCTCGCGCTGGTTCACAAACTCAAAGAACTCAGCGTCAGCAAAGTTCCTCACCTCCAGCCGCGTTTCACCGTAGCGCTTCATCATGTGCATGCCGGTGATGAAGAAGCTGATGTGAAAGCCCGCGTCCTGCGCCGCTTTGGCCAAGGGCTCCAGCTTGCCGTAGTCGGCCCGGGTGCCGGTGACAAACAGCAGCCGTTTGCCGGTGACCCCCTCGGCGTGCTGCACGTTCATGCCTGCGGCTCCACACCGTCGAGGTCGGCCCACTTCAGTTGCTGGTTGCGCTTCAGGGCGCTGCGGGTGCGCGCACCAATCAAACGGTCAAAGTGCTGCACCGAAATCTCGCCCGAGCCCGGGCGGCGCGCCCAGATGTCTTGTTCGGTGATGACATGGCCAGCCGGCAGGTCGCGGTCGGCCACGACGGAGCCGCGCGCGAAGCGGTACACATCCTCCTCGGGCGCGGTGCGCACTTTGGGGTTGTTGAGCGCGGTGTGGATTTCTTTAGACCGGTCGACAATAAAACGCAGCTCAGCCGGGTCCATCGAGCAGCTGATGTCCGGGCCTTTGCGGTAGCGGGTGTCGGTGAAGTGGCGCTCCAGAATGCAGGCGCCCAAGGCCACGGCGCTGATGGCCATGCTCGGGCCGATGCTGTGATCACTAAAACCAATGACGGCGCGGGGGAAGGCCTGGCGCAGCTCGGTGATGCCTTGCAGGCTCACGATCTCGGGCGGCGACGGATACAGATTGGTGCACTCCAGCAGCGCGTAGTCCACGCCCGATGCGTCCAGCGCGGCCACCGACGGGCGCAGGCTGTCGATGGTCTGCATGCCGGTGCTCATGATGATGGGTTTGCCGAAGCTGGCGATGTGGCGGATCAGCGGCACATGGTTGCATTCGCCCGAGCCAATCTTGAAGCCGGCCACGCCGATCTCGGCCAAAAAATCGGCCGCCGCACGCGAAAACGGCGTGGAGATGTAGATCAGACCCAGGTCTTCGGCGTGTTTCTTGAGCGCAATTTCGTCGTCCTTGGACAAGGCGCATTCCAACATCACGTCCCAAATCGACTTGTCGGCGTTGGGCGGGAAGATGCTTTTGGCCTCATCCGTCATTTCGTCGTCGACAAAATGGGTCTGGTGTTTGACCATTTCACAGCCGGCTAGGCGCGCGGCGGTGACCATGGCCTTGGCCACGTCCAGGCTGCCGCCGTGGTTGATGCCAATTTCGGCAATCACAAGTGGCGGATGCGCAGGGCCGATGGCCCGGTGGGCGATTTGCATGGTGTAGTTCCTCAATGGGGGCTGTTGAGCAGCGCTTCGCAGCGCTCAAAATCAGCGAGATTATCGATGTCGTGGCTGCGCTCGGGTGGCATGAGCACCGTGCCCAGCCGGTCGGTGACAAATCCCTGGTTGTCGACGAACCACGCCGCTTGCATGGCATAGACCGCGCCGTTGGGCTTGACGACCGGCGGCAGGCTCTGGCGGTTGGCAAAACAATGCTCGGGGCTGGACAGGGGCAGATAGCGCCCGTCCGCGCCAACACGGCCCCACTTGAGCACGCCACGGTCGGCCTCTGTCACCGACATGACCAGATCAAAGTTGCCACTGCTCAGGCGCTGTAGCGCGGCCAACACATCGTTCACTTGACGCAGGGGCGAGGTGGCCTGCAACAGCACCACCGGGCCGCTCACCTGCCCTGCGGCCAATGCATGCAACAGCACCGGAGCCATGGGCACGGTGTCGCCACACAGCTCGGGCGGGCGTGGCAGCGCCAACACCCCTGCGGGCAACTGCGCAGTCAGCACCTCGGCGATGTCGGTGCTGATGAGCACCCGTTGGGCGCCAGCGGCCAGGGCCACATCCACCGCGTGGCGGTACAGCGGCTTGCCCGCCAGCGGTCGGGTGTTTTTGCCGGGCAGGCCTTTGGAGCCGCCGCGCAGGGGAATGACGGCTGTCCAGGGGGAAGAAAAAGCGGGCATAGGCCTCACTATACTGAAGGGTTGCGCAAACAAGCTGTATGAACACCCAAGAGCCGCCCCCACCTTTTGCCACTTGGCCTATGCGGCTGGCGATCGCCCTCTACGCGCTGCTGTGGCACCTGTTGCTGCCGGTGTTTTTTGCGTATCTGTGGTGGCGCGGCAAACGTGAGCCGCTGTATCGCCAGTTCTGGAACGAACGGTTGGGACTGGCGGGGCCTGCGCAGCCGGCTGTGGACCGCCAGCGCCCGCTGTGGGTGCATTGCGCGTCCTTGGGTGAGCTGCGCGGCGCGCAATCCATTGTTCAAGCCCTGCTGGACCAAGGACAACACATTGTTCTGACCACCTGGACACCGGCCGGCAGGCAGGCGGCCAGCACCTTGTTTGCCGATGCCATGGCGCAACAGCGCTTGTTTTGCCGCTATGTGCCCGCCGAATGGTCGTGGGCCATTGCGCGGTTCATCCGCCACTGGAAGCCCGCGTGTGCCATGGTGACCGAGTCCGAGGCCTGGCCGCTGCTGCTCACCACCATCCGCTCACACGGCGTGCCACTGTGCAAAGCCAACGCCCAATACCCGTCCACCAGCTACCAGCGCGACGCGGCGTGGGGCGGTTTTCGCTCGCGGCTGTACAGCGCATATGAACTGGTCATGTGCAAATCGTCGCGCCACGCAGCGCGCTTTCAGACCATTGGATGCAAACGGGTGGAGGTGGTCGGTGAAACCCGATTCGAGCAAACCATACCGGAGCACCATCTGACACAAGCCCGGCGCCTGCGGGCACTGCCTGAATTCAGCGGGCGCCCCGTCGTCTGCTTTGCCAGCACCGTGACCGCAGAGGATGAGACGTTTCTGGTGGCCGCGCGCCGGCTCAAAGCGGCGCTGGGCAACCCGCTGATCGTCTATGTGCCGCGCAGCCCACAGCGGTTTGCCGAGGTCGCGCAACTCATCCGATCCGCCGGTTTGTCGGTGGTCCAGCGCAGCACCTGGTTGGACGCACAACTCCAGCCCCAAGCGTCCTTGAACGGCGAATCGGTCGACGTGTTGCTGGGCGACTCGCTGGGCGAGATGTACTTTTATCTCGAATGGGCACAGGCCGTTGTGGTGGGTGCCTCGTTTGTGGACCAGGGTTCGCACAACATCATTGAGCCACTGGCGCTGCACAAGCCGGTGTGGGTGGGGCCGAGCGTGTGGGGCATTGAGTTTCCCGGGGTCGAAGCGCTAGAAGCTGGTGCCCTGCACCAAGCGGCCGACGGCGAGCACTTGGCCCAGCAACTGATTGTGGTGCTGTCCGATGCCGCAGTGCTGGAAGTGGCGCAGCGCCAGGCGGCCGCCTTCTTTTCAGAGCACAGCGGCGCCACCGCCAAGCACCTAGCGGTATTTCTGCCGTGGCTAAAGGAACAAAAAGCCCCATGAGCACCGACACCCCCCGCGCCCTGCGGCTGTATGGCCGCTTGTTCGAAGCCCTGACACCGCTGTGGCAATGGTGGCTGCGCCAGCGCCTGCAGCGCGGCAAAGAAACTCTGGTGAGCCTGGACCAGCGCTGGATGCGCCTGCCCCCACCGCGCCCGGAGGGCACGCTGGTCTGGGGCCATGCGGTGGGGGTGGGCGAGGCGCTGGCGTTGGCCGGCTTGCTCAAGCGCCTGGCGGAGCAGCGCCCAGACCTGCACTTTCTGATCACCACCACCGCCCGCACCTCGGGGCAGGCGCTGGCCCAGCAACAGCTGGGCCCGGCCTTCACCCACTGGTTTGCGCCGGTGGACACACCCAGCAATGTGGCGCGCTTTCTGCACCACTGGAAGCCCGACCTGGCCCTGTGGTGCGAAATGGATTTGTGGCCGGGGCTGATCCAAGCCACGGCGGCGCGCGGTGTGCCGCATGTGCTGGTGAACGCGCGACTGAACGCCCGCAGTCTGGCCAAGCGGCGCTGGGGCCGTGTCCTGTACGCCCCGCTACTGACCGGCTTTGACGCCGTCTGGGCGCAAAACGCCGAGACCGCCAGCCACCTGCAAGCGCTGGGCGCCCAGCCTGAGCGCATCGATATCACCGGCACCATCAAGGCCATGGTGCCGCCGCTGTCTGCCGACAGCGCCGAGCTGACGCGCTGGCACGAAGCGCTCGGCGACCGCCCGGTGTGGGTGCTGGCGTCCAGCCACCCGGGCGAAGAAGAGCTCGCCCTGGCCGCCCACCGGCTGCTGCGCCTGCGGCGCCCCGACGCGCTGCTGATCCTGGCGCCGCGCGACGCGCAGCGTGGCCACACGGTGGCGGGGCTGTGCGGCCCCGACACGCCACAGCGCAGCCAAGGCGCCACCCTGCCCAGCCACGCCGCCTGCTACGTGGCCGACACCATGGGCGAGCTGGGCCTGTGGTACCGGCTCAGCCGGGTGGCCATGGTGGGGGGATCGTGGGCGCCGGTAGGTGGACACAACCCGTTTGAGGCCACCGCACTGGGCAACAGCGTGCTGCATGGGCCGCAAGTGGCCAATTTCAGTGAGAGTTACGCCGACCTGGACGCCCAAGGCCTGGCTGTGCTGGCGCACAGCGCCGAACAGATCGCCGCCACCGTGGCCGAGGTGTGGGCGGCCGCATCGGCCCCCGACAGCAGCGACGTCGGCCCCACCGAACGGGCGGCGGCGCACATCCAGCAGCTGCTCAAGCTGCTGCCGCCAGCCCCGGTGGCCTGACCCAACAACGCCTCAGTGCGCGGCTGCGCCCAGCACCGCGTCGGGCTTGACCGCGCGAAGCAGCGCCAACATCTCGCCTTCGATGCGGTGCAGCGCGTCGGCCGTGTGACCTTCAAAACGCAAGACCAAGACCGGGGTGGTGTTGCTGGCGCGAATCAGGCCAAAACCATCGGGCCAGTCCACCCGCAAGCCGTCGATGGTGTTGATCTGTGCCGGTGCCGCAAAACGCGCTTGTTGCACCATCTGCGCCACCAGTGCATGGGGCTCGCCTTCGGCACAAGACACGTTGATTTCAGGGGTGCTGAAGCTGGTGGGCAACGCCTTCAGCACCGCGTTGGCATCAACGCTGCGGGTGACGATTTCAAGCAAACGCGCACCGGCATAGGTGCCGTCATCAAAGCCAAACCAGCGTTCCTTGAAGAAAATGTGGCCGCTCATTTCGCCGCCCAGCGGGCTGTTCAGCTCTTTCATGCGCGCCTTGATCAGGCTGTGGCCGGTTTTGTACATGTGGGGCACACCGCCCGCGTCGGCAATGGCCGGGGCCAGGCGCTGCGAGCACTTCACATCAAACACAATGGCGCCACCCGGCACACGCGACAGCACATCGCGGGCAAACAGCACCATTTGTCGGTCGGGGTAAATGTTGGTGCCGTCGGCGGTAACGATGCCCAGGCGGTCACCGTCGCCGTCAAAAGCCAAACCCAGTTCGGCGCCGGTGTCGCGCAAGGTGCGCTGCAGGTCTTGCAGATTTTCGGCTTTGCTGGGGTCGGGGTGGTGGTTGGGGAAGTTGCCATCGACTTCGCTGAACAGTTCCACCACCTCGCAGCCCAAAGCGCGAAACAGCTGCGGCGCGGTGGCCCCAGCCACGCCGTTGCCGCAGTCGATGACCACCTTGATGGGGCGCGACAATGTGACGTCGCCGACGATGTGGTCGCGGTAAGCGGGCCACACATCGGCTTGCGTCAGCTTGCCCGGGGCAGCGGCATCGGGCACACCGGCTTGCATGGCGTGGCGCAGGGCCTGAATCTCGTCGCCATAAATGGCGCGGCCGCCCATGACCATCTTGAAGCCGTTGTAGTCTTTGGGGTTGTGGCTGCCAGTGACCTGAATGCCGCTGCGGCACAGCGTGGCAGCCGCAAAGTACAACAGGGGCGTGGTGACCATGCCCACATCGATCACGTCCACTCCGCCCGCTTGCAAACCACGAATCAGCGCGCCGGCCAGGGCGGGACCGCTCAAACGGCCATCGCGCCCCACCGCCACCGTGCGCTCGCCTTGCGCCAATGCCGCCTGGGCAAAGGCCCGGCCCAGCGCTTCGGCCACCGCTTCGTTGAGTTGGCTGGGTACCACGCCACGGATGTCGTAGGCCTTAAAAATAGAGGGGGCAAATGCGGTCATAACGTTGTGTTTCCCTGGGTTCAAATGTCGTAAATCTGCAGCACGCCCTGCACCGCTCCATCGGCGCCGGTGACCACCAGCGCGCCGATCTTGCGTTCTTGCATTTGTGCTTCTGCGTCGGCCAGCTTGACGTCGGGCGCAATGGTTTTGGGCTGGCGGGTCATGATGTCGGCGGCGCTCACTTCGCGCAGCACTTCAAACCGGTCTTCAAAACGGTCAAACGCGCGGCGCACATCACCGTCGGTCACGATGCCCACCAAGGCGCCGTCTTGCACCACCAGCACCAAGCCCAGCCGTCCGTGGTTGATGGTGTGCACCACCTCGCGAAACGCGGTGTGTGGGGCACACACGGGCAAGTCGTCGCGGCGCATGACATCGGCCACCCGAGTCAACAGCTTGCGACCCAGGCTGCCGCCGGGGTGAAAGCGTGCAAAGTCTTCTGGCTGAAAGCCCTTGATCGCCGACAGTGCCACCGCCAAAGCGTCACCCATCACCAGCGTACAGGTGGTGGAACTCGTGGGTGCCAGGTTATTGGCGCAGGCCTCACGCGCCACACCCACATCCAACACCGTGTGGGCGTTGCGGCCCAGGGTGGAGTCGGGCTTGCCGGTCATGGCGACCATGGTGTTGCCTTGGTGCTGCAAAAAAGGCAGCAGGCGAATCACCTCTTCGGTCTCGCCAGAATTGGAAATCAACAGCGCCACATCGATCGGTTTGATCATGCCCAGATCGCCGTGAAAAGCTTCGCCGGGGTGCACAAAAAACGCGGGGGTGCCGGTGGACGCCAAGGTGGCGGCGATCTTTTGGCCAATGATGCCGCTCTTGCCCATGCCCAGCACCACCACACGGCCGCGCATGGCCAGCATCGGCTGCACTGCGGCGTCGAACGAGGGGCCCATGCGATCCAGCATGGCCTGCACAGCGGCGAGTTCGGCTTGGATCACCTCGCGGGCGACTGCAAGAGCGCTGCTCATGCACCGGCCTCCATCAAACGCCGAACAGTGTCGAGGCATTCGGGTGTGTCCACACCGGGACCGGTGGGGGCCACTTCCCAGGCGCGGATGCGCACCCCGGCGTGCAGCAGACGCAGTTGTTCGAGCTTTTCGGCCAGCTCTTCCATCGGCTGCGGCATGGCGCTGTAGCTGGCCAGTACCTCGCGCCGGTAAGCGTAGACGCCCACGTGTTTGAGGTAACGCGCGGCCTCGGCCTCACGCGGGTAGGGAATCGGGCTGCGGCTGAAGTACAGCGCGTCGCCGTTGCGGGCCAGCACCACCTTCACCACGTTCGGGTTTTGTGCTTCGGCCGCATCGATGGGGTGGCACAGTGTGCCCACGCCGACCGACGCATCGGTGCGCATGCCCAACGCCAGGCGCGACACATCACCCGGGCGCATCAGCGGCTCGTCACCCTGCAGATTGATGTAGATGTCTGCACTGAGCTGCCCCATCACCTCCACCAGCCGATCGGTGCCCGAGGGATGATCGGGCGATGTCATGACGACGTGGCCACCAAACGCGCGCACCGCGTCGGCCACGCGGGCGTCGTCGGTGGCCACCACCACCGCGTCCATGCCGGGCACGTCGCGCGCGCGCTCCACCACATGCTGGATCATGGGTTTGCCCGCGATGTCGGCCAGCGGCTTGCCGGGTAGGCGGGTCGACGCGTAGCGCGCCGGAATCACAATCACACAACGGTCGTTCATGGTCGAGCCTGTTCAGTCGATCTGCAACGCAGGAAAAGATTTGACGAGATCGTCCAGCGCTTTGATTTGCGCCAAAAAGGGCTCCAGCTTGTCCAGCGGCAAGGCACTGGGGCCGTCGCATTTGGCTTGCGCCGGGTCGGGATGGGCCTCCAAAAACAGACCCGCCAAACCCACCGCCATACCGGCGCGGGCCAGGTCCACCACCTGTTGGCGCCGCCCGCCCGAAGCCGCACCACCCGGGTCGCGCTGCTGCAGCGCGTGTGTCACATCAAAAATGATGGGCAGGTTGTCGGTGGCTTGTTTCATGACACCAAAGCCCAGCATATCGACCACCAGATTGTCGTAACCAAAGCAGGTGCCCCGGTCGCACAGAATGAGCCGATCGTTCCCCGCTTCCTTGAACTTCTCCACAATATTGAGTACCTGCGACGGGCTCAGAAACTGCGGCTTTTTGATGTTGATCGGTTTGCCAGTTTTTGCCAGCGCCACCACCAAATCGGTCTGGCGCGCCAGGAAGGCGGGCAGCTGCAGCACGTCGGCCACCTCGGCCACCGGTGCGGCCTGCCAGGGCTCGTGCACATCGGTGATGACCGGCACACCAAACTCAGCCTTCACCGCTTCGAAGATGCGCATGCCCTCTTCCAGCCCCGGGCCCCGGTACGAATGGATGGACGAGCGGTTGGCCTTGTCGAAACTGGCCTTGAACACATAGGGAATGCCCAGCTTCTGCGTGACACGCACGTATTCGGCGCAGGCGGTGAGCGCCAGGTCTCGGGACTCCAGCACATTGATGCCGCCAAACAAGGTGAACGGCGCATCGTTGGACAGGGCCGACAAGTCGAGTGAAACAGGTGGCATGCGTGAACCCAGATGACAAAACACAAGCCCGACATTGTCCCATGCGCGCCGCCGTCGCCTATGGGCTCACGCCCGGCCGGGCTATGCTTGGCGCCTTATGCCAGTTGCTGTGTTGATCGAGTTTGTGGTGTTGGCCGCGCTGTGGGGCGCGTCGTTCTTGTTTATGCGCGTGGGCGCGGCAGAGTTCGGTGCGGTGGCCACCGCCGGTCTGCGGGTGGGGCTGGCGGCGCTGCTGTTGCTGCCGGTGTTCCTGCGCGCGGGTGTCTGGGCGAGCTTCTGCGGCCGGTGGCGAGCCATTTTGTTTGCCGGCCTGCTCAACTCCGGGATTCCGTTTGCGCTGTATGCGTTTGCGGTCCTGCACATTCCGACCGGGCTCGCGTCCATCTTGAACGCCACCGTGCCCCTGTCGGGAGCGTTGGTGGCCTGGATCTGGCTGAAAGAAAAACCGGGCGGCATGCGCGCCTTGGGTCTGGCCATTGGCTTTGCCGGCGTGTGCTTGCTGGTGCTGGGCAAAACCGGTGTGGACGCCAGCGGGCAGAGCACCGGCCAATGGCAATGGACCACCCTGGCGGCCATGGCGGCGGCGCTGGGTGCCACCATCTGTTATGGGCTGGCGGCGAGCTTCACCAAAAAGCACCTGCACGATGTGCACCCCATGGCGACCGCTTGCGGCAGCCAATGGGGCGCAGCCCTGGGCCTGGCCCTGCCCACGCTGTGGTTCTGGCCAGCACACACACCCAGCGCCGAAGCCTGGTGGGCACTGCTGGCGGTGGCGCTGCTGTGCACGGCGCTGGCCTACATCCTGTTCTTCCGCATCATCGCGGCACTGGGCCCATCCAAGGCATTGACGGTGACCTTTCTGGTACCGGTGTTTGCACTGCTGTACGGCGCGCTGTTCTTGGGCGAGGTGATCAGCCTGTGGATGCTGGGTTGCGGCGCGGTGATTCTGTGCGGCACCGCGCTGGCGATGGGGCTGGTGGGCAAACGCTGACACACCAAGCGGGGCCGCGCCTACGACCGGCAAAGAGCTGTTGAGACAGTCAACCCACGGACAGACAAAGAAAAAGCCCGTTGACGCAAATCAACGGGCTTTTTGAACAACTGGCGGAGTGGACGGGGCTCGAACCCGCGACCCCCGGCGTGACAGGCCGGTATTCTAACCAACTGAACTACCACTCCGCAGTGGCGCGGCTATAGCCTGATTGCTCAGGCCAAGTGCCACAAACTTGGCGACCCTACGGGGATTCGAACCCCGGTACTCACCGTGAAAGGGTGATGTCCTAGGCCTCTAGACGATAGGGTCAAAACCTTGGAACTTACCGAATCCAGCATTATATCTCAGATTTAACGCCGAACTCATCAAATTGTGGTGGAGGTAAGCGGGATCGAACCGCTGACCTCTTGCATGCCATGCAAGCGCTCTCCCAGCTGAGCTATACCCCCACAAAAAACTCTCACTGCTTTCAACACACGGCTTTGTCTTGCAACTCGCTGTGTGTATCAGCAAGACCACGATTATAGACCAGGTTTTACGCCTTTTGCAAACGCGCGATCACATTTTTTTGGTCTTGCAGTGCCAGCACCGCATCGAGCGACGGGGTGTTGGGCGTGCCCATGACCAGCACGCGCACCGGCATGGCCAGCTGCGGCATCTTCAGGCCGGTGGCGGTCAGCACTTCTTTGAGCGCGGCCGCGATGCTGGCCTTGTCCCAAGCGCAGGCCTGCAGCTTCTCAGTCAGCTGGGCCACGGCTGGGCGCACCGCGTCGGTGACGTGCTGGGTGAGGTCGGCCTCGCTGGGTGCCACATCGGCGTAGAAGGCTTGCGCCCAGTCGGCCAGCGCCACTAGGGTGTCACAGCGGTCTTTGAACAGCGCACAGATACCGATCAGCCGCTCGTCGGCGGCGATGCCGCGCTGCGCCAGGAAGGGGCGCACCCGCTCGGCCAACTCGGTGTCGGCCATGGCCTTGAGGTGCTGGGCATTGACCCAGCGCAGCTTGGCGTCGTCGAAGCGGCCGGCGCTGGTGCCCAGGTGATCAAGGTTGAACCACTGCAGGAACTGCGCGCGGCTGAAAATTTCGTCGTCGCCATGGCTCCAGCCCAGGCGGGCAAGGTAGTTCACCATGGCATCGGGCAGATAGCCTTCGTCGCGGTATTGCGTCACCGGTTTGGCGCCGTTGCGCTTGCTCATCTTCTCGCCCTGCTCATTGAGCACGGTGGGCAGGTGGGCGTAGACCGGTGGCTCTTTGCCCAGCGCGCGAAAGATATTGATTTGGCGCGGGGTGTTGTTGACGTGGTCGTCGCCCCGAATCACATGGGTAATAACCATGTCGATGTCGTCCACCACCACACAGAAGTTGTAGGTGGGCGTACCGTCGGGGCGGGCGATCACCAAGTCGTCGAGTTCGTCGTTGCGGAACTCGATACGGCCTTTGCATTGGTCGTCCCAGGCCACCACGCCACCTTGCGGGTTCTTGAAGCGCAGCACGGGCTTGACGCCTTCGGGCACTGGCGGCAACACCTTGCCCGGCTCGGGCCGCCAGGTGCCGTCGTAGCGCGGCTTTTCTTTGTTCTCCATCTGCCGCTCGCGCAAGGCGTCGAGCTCGGCCACACCCATGTAGCAAGGGTAGACATGGCCGGCGGCCACCATCTCGGCGAGCACCGCCTTGTAGCGCTCCATGCGCTGCATTTGATAGAACGGGCCTTCGTCGTGGTCAAGCCCCAGCCATTGCATGCCTTCGATGATGACGTCCACCGCCGCTTGCGAAGAACGCTCAAGATCGGTGTCTTCGATGCGCAGAATAAACGTGCCGCCGCTGCTGCGGGCAAAGGCCCAGGGGTACAGGGCCGAGCGGATATTGCCCAGGTGGATAAAGCCAGTGGGCGACGGGGCGAAACGGGTGCGAACGGGATTGGTCATCGGTGCATCAGGCGAGCGTCGAGAGCCCGCGGTCAAGATCGTGTTGGATGTCGTCCATGTGTTCCAGGCCCACCGCCACACGGATCAGGCCTTGGCCAATGCCTGCGGCCTGGCGCTGCGCTTCGGAGAGCTTGCCGTGTGAGGTGCTGGCGGGATGGGTACACAGGGTTTTGGTGTCGCCCAGGTTGGTGCAGAGCGAAAGCACCTGCAGCGCGTCGAGCACCTGGAAGGCGCGCGCCCGCGCTTGCGCGGGGCTGGCGGCTTTGACGGCAAACGACAGCACCGCGCCGCCCAGCCCACCCATTTGGCGCATGGCCAGAGCGTGCTGTGGGTGGCTGGCCAGACCGGGGTAGTACACCCGCGCCACGGCCGGGTGCGATTCGAGCCACTGCGCCAATGCGAGTGTTTGGGCGCTCTGCGCTTTCATGCGCAGGTCGAGTGTTTCTAGACCCTTGAGCACCACCCAGGCATTAAAGGGCGAGAGCACCATGCCGGAGTTCTTTTGCACCGGCAGGAATTTTTCACGCACCAGGGCCTCGCTGGCGCACAAGGCGCCGGCCATGACGCGGCCCTGCCCGTCGAGGTATTTGGTGCCCGAATGCATCACCATGTCGGCACCCAGCTCAACCGGGCGTTGCAGCGCCGGTGTGGCAAAGCAGTTGTCGACACACAGCAGCGCGCCGGCGTTGTGTGCCAAGTCGGCCAAGGCGGCAATGTCGCACACCTCACCGAGCGGGTTGGTCGGGGTTTCGGCAAACAGCAAGCGGGTGCTGCCCGGGCGCACCGCAGCCTGCCAAGCGGCCAGATCGGTCTGAGGCACCACCGAGGTTTCGACCCCAAAGCGGGCGAATTCCGAGCCAATCAGCTTGAGCGTGGAGCCGAACATGGACTGCGAGATAACGACGTGGTCGCCCGACTTGAGCAGGCTGAAACACATCAGCATCACCGCCGCCATGCCCGACGCGGTGGCCATACAGGCCTCGGTGCCCTCCATGGCGGCCAAGCGCATCTCAAAGCTCGACACCGTGGGGTTGCCGGTGCGGCCGTAGGTGTAGCCGTCTTCTTCGCCGGCAAAGCGGCGCGCCGAGGCTTCGGCCGAGGGTTGCACGTAGCCGCTGGTGAGGAACAGCGCTTCGGAGTTTTCGCCGTAAGCGGTGCGCGCCACCGCCGCGCGCACGGCCAGGGTTTGCGGATGCAAAGACTTCATGGTCAATCAGGCGTCTTGGTTGTTCGGCAAGGCCAGGCGCGAGGTGTCGGGCTCGCCCTCTTCGCTGCGGTCGCGGCCCAAGTTGATGGCGGCCACCTCGTCGGCGCTGATGTCGCCAGTGACGTACACCCCGTCAAAACACGAGGCATCAAAGCCCTGCAGCGCCGGGTTGAGAGCGCGCACCACCTGCTTCATGGCATCCAGATCTTGGTAGATCAATGCGTCGCAGCCGATGATGGCGCGCACCTCGTCGACGCTGCGGCCGTGGGCCACCAGCTCGTCCGGTGTGGGCATATCAATGCCATACACATTGGGAAAACGCACCGGTGGCGCAGCGCTGGCCAGGTAGACCTTGCGGGCACCGGCCTCGCGCGCCATTTGCACAATTTCGCGGCTGGTGGTGCCGCGCACAATCGAGTCGTCCACCAGCAGCACATTGCGGCCTTTGAATTCGCTGCCGATGACGTTGAGCTTTTGGCGCACCGATTTTTTGCGCACCGACTGGCCCGGCATGATGAAGGTCCGACCCACGTAGCGGTTTTTGACAAAACCCTCGCGGTAGGGTCGGCCAATCAGCTGCGCCAGCTCCATGGCGCTGGGGCGCGAGGATTCGGGAATCGGAATGACCACATCGATGTCGTTCGGCGGCACCGCCGACACCACCCGCTTGGCCAGGGTCACGCCCATGTTCAGACGCGCCTGGTAGACCGAGATGCCGTCCAGCACCGAGTCGGGCCGCGCCAGGTACACGTATTCAAAAATGCAGGGGTGGTGGCCGCGCGATGGCGTGCAGGACTCGCGGTGCACCTGGCCTTGCAAATCCACAAACACCGCCTCGCCGGGTGCGATGTCGCGCTCGAACACAAAACCGTTGCCCTCTAGCGCCACCGATTCGCTGGCCAGCATGACGCTGGCGCCCTGACGCCCCAGGCACAGCGGACGGATACCAAAGGGATCGCGAAACGCCAGCAGGCCGTGGCCCGCGATCAGCGCAATCACCGCATACGAGCCCTTGATGCGCGCGTGCACACCGCGCACGGCGGCAAACACGTCTTCGGGCCGCAGCTCTGCACCCCGGGTGGACTTTTCCAACTCGTGCGCCAAGACATTGAGCAGCACCTCGGAGTCGCTGTCGGTGTTGATGTGGCGGTGGTCGGTCTGAAACAGCTCGTGCCGCAGCGCCTTGGCGTTGGTCAGGTTGCCGTTGTGCACCATCACCAAGCCAAACGGCGCGTTCACGTAAAACGGCTGCGCCTCTTCTTCGCTGAAGGCATTGCCCGCTGTCGGATAACGCACCTGACCCAACCCGCAGTGGCCCGGCAGGGCACGCATATTGCGGGTACGAAACACGTCGCGCACCATGCCCTTGGCCTTGTGCATAAAAAACTTGCGTCCCTGCTGCGTCACGATGCCAGCGGCGTCTTGCCCGCGGTGCTGCAACAGCAGCAAGGCGTCGTAAATTAGCTGGTTGACTGGAGCGTCACCGACCACGCCAACAATGCCACACATGATGTACCTCGAAATCGTTTACAAATAGTTGGCCCAGGGCGCGGGCATCCACAGCTTGAGGACTTGCAGCGTCTGGGTGATCAGGTCTGCAGCCACCGAGCCAGTCCACCAAGCGCTGTCGCGCCAGCCCGCCGCGTTGACCAACACCCCCACAGCCAACAGCAGCAGCGCCGCGCGCAAAAACCCAAACAAGGCACCCAGCAGGCGGTCCACTGGGCGCAAACCCACTGCCGACATGACGCGCCCCAAGATCCAAATCAGCACCGCCACCAGCAGCACCGTGGCCAAAAACAGCACAAAAAAAGCCGCCGCCAATCGCAGCGACTCCGACGACCACACGCTCAATTGCGGCGCCAGCACCGGCCCGCAGTGCTGCGCCACCCAAAAGGCCACGCCCCAGCCCAGCAGACCCAGCACCTCGTGCACC